>NZ_JBIUWN010000028.1:33901-61625 GCF_044743485.1 Pseudomonas sp. NPDC087614
CGCCCGTCCCCCATTAACCTCCCCCCTCCCACCCCGCCGCGGCCCCCCTCCCAGTTATCTGGCGGGCCTAACCCATTCCCCCCCCCCCCCCCCCCCATCTCCCTGGCCCCGCCCCAATTCCCCCGCCCCCGCTGCAGCAGGCGGATCGAGTCGAGGATCTTGAAGGCGATCAGCGGCTCCATCACGTTCAGTTGCAGTTGGCCGCCTTCGGCTGCCATGGTCAGCGCCAAGTCGTTACCGATGACCTGGAAAGCCACCTGGTTAACGGCTTCCGGAATCACCGGGTTGACCTTGCCGGGCATGATCGAACTGCCTGGCTGACGCGCCGGCAGGTTGATTTCATTGATGCCGGTACGCGGTCCGCTGGACAGCAGGCGCAGGTCGTTGCAGATCTTCGACAGCTTGACCGCGGTGCGCTTGAGCATGCCGGAGAACAGCACGAAGGCGCCCATGTCGGAGGTGGCTTCGATCAGGTCGGCGGCTGGCACCAGCGGTTGACCGCTGATCAGCGCCAGACGCTGGACAGCCAGGGCCTGATAGCGTGGGTCGGCGTTGATGCCGGTACCAATGGCGGTACCGCCCAGGTTCACTTCAGTCAGCAGTTCCGGGGCCAGCGTCTTCAGTCGGGCCAGGTCTTCGCCCATGGTGGTGGCGAAGGCACGGAATTCCTGGCCGAGGGTCATCGGCACGGCGTCTTGCAGTTGGGTGCGGCCCATTTTCAGGACGTGGTTGAATTCTTCACCCTTGGCTGCGAATGCCTTGATCAGGCTGTCGAGGCTGGCCAGCAGCGAGTCGTGGCCCAGCAGCAGACCCAGACGGATCGCGGTCGGGTAGGCGTCGTTGGTCGACTGCGCCATGTTCACGTCATCGTTGGGGTGCAGGTACTGGTACTCGCCTTTCTGGTGACCCATTGCTTCGAGCGCAATGTTGGCGATCACTTCGTTGGCGTTCATGTTGGTGGAAGTGCCGGCGCCACCTTGAATCATGTCGACCACGAACTCTTCGTGGAAATCACCGCGGATCAATCGGGCACAGGCTTCGCTGATGGCAGCGTGCTTGGCTTCGCTCAGATGACCCAGTTCACGGTTGGCGTCAGCGGCGGCCTGTTTGACCATCGCCAGACCGACAACCAGTTTCGGGTAATGCGAAATCGGAACGCCCGAGAGGCGGAAGTTGTTCACCGCTCGCAGGGTCTGGATGCCGTAATACGCTTGAGCCGGTACTTCGAGGGCGCCAAGCAGGTCGTTTTCTGTGCGGAAAGATGCAGCGGAGGACATGATAGAAATCATCTCAATATGGACCCGGTCTGTGCCGGAACGCTGCGAATGCTAGGCTTGTGGGAAATTTTGGGCCAATGCTGTTCAGCACTGGCCTATGCACATTCGGCATAATGCCGGTGTGACGCCGCGTGCGCGGCAGACGTGTGACCTGTTTTGGTGCGTGTCCGGGAGGACGTGATGAATCTGGAAAGCAAATGGCTTGAGGACTTCAGTGCTCTGGCCGCCACCCGCAGCTTCTCGCAGGCCGCCGAGCGGCGCTTCGTGACCCAGCCGGCCTTCAGTCGACGGATCCGCAGCCTCGAGGCGGCGCTGGGGCTGACGTTGGTCAATCGCTCGCGCACGCCGGTCGAGCTGACAGCGGCGGGGCAGTTGTTTCTGGTGACCGCGCGTACCGTGGTTGAACAACTCGGCGAAGTGCTGCGCCATTTGCATCACCTGGAAGGCGGGCAGGGCGAGGTGATGCAGGTTGCTGCCGCTCACTCGCTGGCGTTGGGCTTCTTTCCGCGCTGGATCGCGCAGTTACGCAACGAAGGGCTGAACATTGCCACGCGGTTGGTGGCGACCAACGTCGGCGACGCTGTGCATGCGTTGCGTGAAGGGGGCTGCGATTTGATGCTGGCGTTCTACGACCCGGACGCGGCGATGCAGATGGACCCGGAAATCTTCCCGTCGCTGCATCTGGGCCAGACGGAGATGCTCCCGGTGTGCGCGGCGGATGCCGATGGCAAACCGTTGTTCGATCTGGAAGGCGATGCCAGCGTACCGTTGCTCGCTTATAGCGCCGGGGCGTTTCTCGGGCGTTCGGTAAACGGCTTGTTGCGCCAGCGCCAACTACGTTTCACCACTATTTACGAAACGGCCATGGCCGACAGCCTGAAAAGCATGGCCCTGGAAGGTCTGGGAATCGCCTGGGTGCCGCAACTGAGCGTGCGGGCCGAACTGGCCCGGGGCGAGCTCGTCGTTTGCGGCGGTGCGCAGTGGCATGTACCGCTGGAAATTCGCCTGTATCGCTGCGCACTGGTGCGCAAGGCCAATGTACGGTTGCTCTGGCGCAAGCTCGAAGGCGGCGCTGCACAAGCGTCCTGACTCACCGCCGATCCAATGGTGGGAGGGGGATTTGTGGTGTTGCGGCGCTGACCTTCAAGTCAATAAAAACGGGCCTTTGCGTCATTTGACAGATGGTCGCCCAGGGGGCTGTTTATTGGCTTCTTTGCGGTATACTGCGCGGCCTTCGGCCGGTACGTCCGGTCATTTTTCCTACAACAAGCCACGCATTCTGCGTGGCTTGTTGTTTTTGACGCGCCTGCGGGCGCCCAGAGAGAAGAGGCGCGACGATGAGTGCACTGGTTGGCGTGATCATGGGCTCCAAGTCCGATTGGTCCACCCTTAGCCACACCGCCGATATGCTGGAAAAGCTCGGCATCCCGTACGAGGTCAAAGTGGTCTCTGCCCACCGCACCCCGGATTTGCTGTTCCAGTACGCCGAAGAGGCTGAAAGCCGCGGCATCGAGGTGATTATCGCCGGTGCCGGTGGCGCAGCTCACTTGCCAGGCATGTGTGCGGCCAAGACCCACCTGCCGGTACTGGGCGTTCCGGTGCAGTCGGCCATGCTCTCGGGCGTCGATTCGCTGCTGTCGATCGTGCAGATGCCCGCCGGTATTCCGGTCGCCACTCTGGCCATCGGCAAAGCAGGCGCGATCAACGCGGCCCTGCTCTCGGCGAGCATCCTTGGCGCCAAGCATCCACAGTTCCACGCGGTACTGAAAACCTTCCGTGCCGAGCAGACAGACAGCGTCCTGGACAATCCAGACCCACGTATTGCCTGAGGTTGTTGAGATGAAGATCGGTGTAATCGGTGGCGGCCAGTTGGGTCGCATGTTGGCCCTGGCGGGGACTCCGCTGGGCATGAACTTCGCTTTTCTCGACCCTGCGCCGGACGCTTGCGCCGCGGCGTTGGGTGAACACCTGCGGGCCGATTACGGCGATCAGGATCATCTGCGCCAGTTGGCCGATGAAGTCGATCTGGTGACCTTCGAGTTCGAAAGCGTCCCGGCTGAAACCGTAGCGTTCCTCTCGCAATTCGTGCCGGTCTACCCGAGCGCTGAAGCCCTGCGCATTGCTCGCGACCGCTGGTTCGAGAAGAGCATGTTCAAGGATCTGGGGATTCCAACCCCAGCCTTCGCCGACATCCAATCGCAAGCCGATCTGGACGCCGCCGTCGCGTCCATCGGTCTGCCGGCCGTGCTGAAAACCCGCACGCTGGGTTACGACGGCAAGGGCCAGAAAGTCCTGCGCAAGCCTGAAGATGTGGTCGGCACTTTCGCCGAACTCGGTAGCGTCGCCTGTTTGCTGGAAGGCTTCGTGCCGTTCACCGGTGAAGTCTCGCTGATCGCCGTGCGCGCTCGCGATGGCGAAACCAGGTTCTACCCGTTGGTGCACAACACCCACGACAGCGGCATCCTCAAGCTGTCCGTTGCCAGCACCGATCACCCGTTGCAAGCGCTGGCCGAAGACTATTCCAGCCGCGTGCTCAAGCAACTGGATTACGTCGGCGTGATGGCGTTCGAGTTCTTTGAAGTCGACGGTGGCCTGAAGGCCAACGAAATCGCCCCGCGCGTGCACAACTCCGGGCACTGGACCACCGAAGGCGCCGAGTGCAGCCAGTTCGAAAACCACCTGCGCGCCGTTGCCGGCCTGCCGCTGGGGTCGACCGCTAAAGTCGGCGAGAGCGCGATGCTCAACTTCATCGGTGTCGTACCGCCGGTGGAGAAAGTCATCGCCATCGAAGATTGCCACCTGCATCACTACGGCAAGGCGTTCAAGGCTGGGCGCAAGGTCGGTCACGCCAACCTGCGTTGCGCCGACATGGCCACGCTCCAGGCGCAGATCGTCAAGGTCCAAGCGCTGATCGCCGAGTAAAACAGTTTCATGTGGCAGCGGCGGAACCATTCAGGGGCCGCCGTTCTCTCATGGCAGGATGCGCAAGTCTGACTAGGCTTCGCATATTGACCATCAAGAGGGAAGTGCCATGGGAATTATCGGAACCATCTTTATCGGCTTGATCGTCGGCCTGCTGGCGCGGTTCCTGAAACCGGGCGATGACAGCATGGGCTGGATCATGACCATCCTGCTCGGTATCGGCGGTTCGCTGGCAGCCACCTACGGCGGCCAGGCTTTGGGCATCTATCAGGCAGGTCAGGGCGCAGGGTTCTTCGGCGCGCTGGTCGGCGCGATCGTGTTGCTGGTGATCTACGGCCTGATCAAAAAGAACTGATCCAGGCGACAAAGCCCTCTCTGCCAAACCGGCAGGGAGGGCTAGAATGCTCGGCGATTCATTCCTTTCTTTTTCCGAGCACCTTCATGCGCCGTCTTCTGTTGACTCTCCTTTTCCTGGGCAGTGGTTTGGCCCACGCCGGCGAACTGCCGGAAACCGACTGGCTGGAACTGATGCCCAAGTCGGATCAAAAGGCCCTTGAGGCCATGCCCGAAATCGACCATAACTCCCCCGAAGCCACTGGCACCTTCACCGAGAAGGGCGGCATGAAACAGGCCAAGGGTCTGCCGGCGGTGATGTATTCGACCAAGACTGTGGCGGCGATGAATGGCAAACACATCCGCATTGGCGGATACCCGGTGCCGCTTGAGTCCGACGCCAAGGGTCGCAGTACGCTGTTCTTCCTTGTGCCATATCCGGGCGCCTGCATCCATGTGCCGCCACCGCCGCCGAATCAACTGTTGCTGGTGCGCTACCCCAAAGGTCTGAAGCTCGATGACATCTATACGCCGCTGTGGGTGACCGGCACGCTGAAGATCGAGAAGGTCAGCAATGATCTGGCTGACGCCGCGTATGCGCTGGAAGCGGACAAGGTGCGGGTGGTGCAGGAATCTGATCTGTAGGACCTATACAAAACAATTGTGGGAGCGAGCTTGCTCGCGAATGCTATCTCTCAGTCACATTGAAGTTGACTGATACGACGCTTTCGCGAGCAAGCTCGCTCCCACAGTTTTATCGGGTGTAGCTTAAAGCGGTTGGCTGCCGACACTGACGCCCATGGTGTGGCTCGCGCCCGGCGCCAGGCTCACGATGTCATCCATCACATTCGCCGTCTCGATGCACAGCATGCGCTGCCAGCCATCGTTGTCCATGTCCGCCAACGCCGCTGCGCGGTCGATCCACGGGTTCCAGATCACCGCCGTGCGCGAACCTGTAGCGGTCAGCACAATACGCCGTTCCCAGGCCGGGTCGACGATGCTCAGTTGCGGCGGAGCGTCGAGGTAGATGCGGTCGGTCTCACCGGCAAAATGCAGATCGCCTTGCTGGCTGAGGGTCTTCCAGTCATCCAGCGTCTCGATGTAATTCAAGCTATCCACGCCATCGACGTGCACATTGCGCACATCACTGACGGCGAAATAGGTGTGCAGCGCCTGACTCAGGCTGACGGGGTCACTGCCACGGTTGTGGCTGGTCAGGCTGAAGCTCAGTTGCTCGGACAAATGCAGGGTCAGGGTCAGGTCGACCTCATGCGGCCAGCCCGGCAGGCCACCTTCGGTGTAGGGCAGCTTGAACTCGACCTTGACGCCGTCTGCCTCCGATTCGATGCCGCCCAACGCCCAATCCATCGCCCGCACCAGACCGTGCGCGGGTGCCGGTTGCTCACCGGTGTACATGGCCTGCACGCTCTGCGGATTGCGTTCGAATTTTCCGAACCACGGCCAGCACACCGGCACACCTGCGCGGATGCTCTTGCCCGTCTTGAAGTCAGCCTTGTCGTTGAGCCAGATGATCGGCGGCTGGCCGTCGATCTGATAACTGAGGATGTGTGCGCCTTGCTGGGCCACCAGCACTTCGGCCTGACCGTGGCGAATGCGCCAGCAGTTCAGTTCATCCAGTTTCACGGCTTCAACGTTGGGCGGGTTCATGGGACAGCTCTCGATCAGAAACAGGGACAACTATCGACCGTAGAACGGTCGTGAGGTTTAGCGTGCGCGTGGAGGTACCGAACGGGTGCGACCGCTGCCGTCGATAGCGACGAAGACGAACACCGCTTCGGTGACTTTACGCCATTCGCTGGACAGCGGATCGTCGCTCCACACTTCGACCATCATCTGGATCGAGCTGCGGCCGATTTCCAGGGTCTGTGTATAAAAGGACAATTGCGCGCCAACGGCCACTGGCACCAGGAACGCCATGCGATCAATGGCGACGGTCGCGACGCGGCCACCGGCCACACGGCTGGCCATTGCGGTGCCGGCCAGGTCCATTTGCGCGACCAGCCAGCCGCCGAAAATATCGCCAAAGCCATTGGTTTCACGCGGTAGCGCGGTGATTTGCAGGGCCAGATCGCCCTGCGGGATCGGATCTTCTTGTTCGAGCTCTATCATGCCGAGGGGCCTCTGACCCGTGACTCTTTGTGGGTATTGCGGGTGGTAGCCGTCTTCAGGAAAAACGATTCAGCACCGAACATATTGCGTTCGTCACGTTTTCCATCAGGCAACTAAAAGGGAAACTCTGCGAAATCGGCTGCTCCCAAGCAAAGGGCGGACCAACGACGTTTTCGCACAGCAACCCCCTACAAACCGGAGCAAGGTTGCGAGTATATCGGTCGGTAGACTCCGCGACGACCATCCGGTTCTGATTTTGACCGCCAAATACGCACCTCTATGTGCTTTTTCGAACAATTTGCTATGGTGCCGAACCTGCTCAAGCCACAGCCAGCGTTGTTGTGGCGGTAGATCCGCCTAATAAGAGAAGCCCTTGCCATGACCACAGCGCCTTCGAGCCTCGCGCAGTCCGAGCAACCCGCACGACCGTTGACCCGCAATGATTACAAGACTCTGTCGTTGTCTGCCCTGGGGGGCGCGCTGGAGTTCTACGATTTCATCATCTTCGTTTTCTTTGCCACCGTGGTCGGCAAACTGTTCTTCCCCGCCGACATGCCAGAGTGGCTGCGCCTGATGCAGACCTTCGGCATCTTCGCCGCCGGCTACCTGGCGCGGCCGTTGGGCGGCATCGTCATGGCGCATTTCGGCGATCTGTTGGGTCGCAAGAAGATGTTCACCCTGAGCATATTCATGATGGCTGTGCCGACCCTGATCATGGGCCTCCTGCCAACCTACGCGCAAATCGGCTTGTGGGCGCCGATCCTGTTGCTGCTGATGCGCGTGATTCAAGGCGCGGCGATTGGCGGTGAGGTGCCTGGGGCGTGGGTCTTCGTTTCCGAACACGTGCCGCAAAAGCACATCGGCTATGCCTGCGGCACCCTGACCAGCGGCTTGACCGCCGGCATCCTGCTCGGTTCGCTGGTCGCCACCGCGATCAACAGCCTTTATACGCCCGTGGAAGTCGCGGATTACGCCTGGCGGATTCCGTTCCTGCTCGGTGGCGTGTTCGGCCTGTTCTCGGTTTACCTGCGTCGCTGGCTGCACGAAACCCCGGTGTTCGCCGAGCTGCAACTGCGCAAGGCGTTGGCCGAAGAAGTGCCATTGCGTGCGGTGCTGCGTGATCATCGCGGGGCGATTGCAATCTCGATGCTGCTGACCTGGCTGTTGTCCGCCGGGGTCGTCGTGGTGATCCTGATGACCCCGACCGTACTGCAAACGGTCTATCACTTCTCGCCGACCACAGCGTTGCAATCGAACAGCCTGGCCATCGTGTTCCTGAGCATCGGTTGCATCATTTCCGGCGCCCTGGCGGATCGTTTTGGCGCCGGCCGTGTGTTTGTCTTCGGTTGCCTGGGCTTGTTGGTCAGCTCCTGGACCTTCTATCACAGCCTCGCGGATCACCCTGACTGGTTGTTCCCGCTGTACGCGTTGACCGGATTGCTGGTCGGCACCATCGGTGCGGTGCCCTATGTGATGGTCAAAGCGTTCCCGCCGGCGGTGCGCTTCAGTGGCCTGTCGTTCTCGTACAACGTGGCGTACGCGATCTTCGGTGGTCTGACGCCGATGGTGGTCAGCCTGCTGCTGAAAGAAAGCGCGATGGGCCCGGCTTATTATGTGGTGGTGCTCTGCGCGGTGGGGATTGTGGTGGGCGCGTGGCTCTGGAAGAAGGGCCGCTGATCCCGACACTTCATCGATTGTTCTGACGCCTTCGCGAGCAAGTCGCACCGCCGCTCCCACATTTGGAATGCATTTCAAAGTGTGGGAGCGGGCTTGCTCGCGAATGGGGCGCCGCGAATCACTCACTAAAAAACCAATGCTGGCCTTTCATCCAATTGTCATATTTCAGCCATAGAGTGTTCACACGGCCTGCTGATACTTGGCCCCGACTTAACACCCCCTATCTGCTAGGAGTAAGGCATGAAACTGAAGCGTTTGATGGCGGCAATGACTTTTGTCGCTGCTGGCGTAGCGACTGCCCACGCGGTAGCCGCTGGCGTTGACCCGGCAATTCCGGCGTACAGCAAAGTCACCGGTGTCTCGGGCAACCTGTCCAGCGTTGGCTCCGATACCCTGGCTAACCTCATGACCCTCTGGGCTGAGAACTACAAAAAAGAATACCCGAACGTCAACATCCAGATTCAGGCTGCCGGTTCCGCTACAGCGCCACCTGCGCTGACTGAAGGGACTTCGAACCTGGGCCCTATGAGCCGCAAGATGAAGGACACCGAACTGGCTGCCTTCGAGCAGAAGTACGGCTACAAGCCAACCGCTATCCCGGTTGCTGTGGATGCCCTGGCGGTCTTCGTTCACAAGGACAACCCGATCCAGCACCTGACCATGGAACAGGTTGACGCGATCTTCTCGTCTACCCGTCTGTGCGGCGCCAAAGCCGACGTCAAAACCTGGGGCGACCTGGGTGTGACCGGCGACCTGGCCAACAAGCCAGTGCAACTGTTCGGTCGTAACTCGGTATCCGGCACCTACGGCTACTTCAAAGAAGAAGCCCTGTGCAAAGGCGACTACAAGCCAAACGTCAACGAACAACCAGGCTCGGCTTCGGTCGTGCAGTCGATCAGCTCCTCGCTGAACGGCATCGGTTACTCGGGCATCGGCTACAAAACCGCTAGCGTGAAAACCGTAGCCCTGGCCAAGAAAGGCAGCACTGACTTCATCGAAGACAGTGAAGAAAACGCCCTGAACGGCAAGTATCCGCTGTCGCGTTTCCTCTACGTTTACGTCAACAAAGCCCCGAACAAGCCTTTGGCCCCGCTGGAAGCTGAGTTCGTGAAACTGGTGCTGTCCAAACAAGGCCAGGAAGTGGTTGTGAAAGACGGTTACATCCCGCTGCCGGCCAAGGTTGCTGCAAAAGCACTGGCTGACCTGGGTCTGCAAGAAGGCGGCGCTGTCGCCAAGAAGTAACAAATTGAGCCCGGGGTGAACCCCACCGGGCTCAAGTGAAAGGCCGGATCTGCCCGCAGACCGGCCTTTTACACACCTCAAATTTTCGATCCGCCTCCAGTACCCGCTGGGGGTGGATTTGGTGCGTCACTGCATTGTCATCTTTCTGTCATACAGGATCGCTAGGGTGAGCGCATGAATGATCTGGCCAACTCCACAATGACTACGACTTCCCCTCCCAAGCGCATTGATTTCAATACGCCTGAGCTGCAACGCAAGCGCCGTATTCGCGCACTCAAGGATCGCCTCACTCGCTGGTACGTCCTGATTGGCGGCCTGGCAGTGCTGGCGGCCATCACGCTGATTTTCTTCTTCCTCGCTTATGTGGTTGCCCCGCTGTTCAAAGGTGCCGACCTGACCGCGAAAGATGCAATCACCCCAGCCTGGATGCAGGACGCTGGCAAGCCACTGATGATTTCGCTCGAAGAGCAGAATAAGGTGGCCATGCGCGTTTCCGACAAAGGTCAGGCGCTGTTCTTCGATATCGACAGTGGCGCTGAGTTGAAGCGTGTCGATCTGCCGGTGCCGGCAGGTGCAACGGTGACGTCCATCGCCAAAGACCAGCCAGGTCATCCGCTGGTCGCCGTGGGCCTGTCAAACGGCCAGGTGCTGGTGTTCCGCCACACCTATAAAGTCAGCTACCCCGATGGCAAGAAAACCATCACCCCAGCCATCGAATATCCCTATGGCGACACGCCGATCGCGCTGAACGAAAGCGGCGGTGCGCTGGAGCACGTCAGCCTCAATGCCTCCGATTCGACCTTGATGCTGGTCGGCTCCACCGGTTCGCAACTCAATGTGCTGTCGCTGACCAGCGAAGAAAACATGATGACCGGCGAAGTCACCAACGAGCAGAAGCGTATCGATCTGCCGCAGATGACCGAACCGGTGAAAAACATATTCGTCGACCCGCGACAGCAGTGGCTGTACGTGGTCAACGGGCGTGCCCAGGCCGACGTGTTCAGCCTGCGCGACAAGAGTCTCAATGGTCGTTACAAACTGCTGGAAAACGGCGATGCCCAAGTGACCGCGACGGCCCAGTTGGTGGGCGGTATTTCGCTGATCGTCGGTGATTCCAATGGCGGTCTGGCCCAGTGGTTCATGGCCCGCGACACCGACGGTGAACTGCGCCTTAAGCAGATTCGCACCTTCCAGATGGGCACCGCACCGATCGTTGAAATCACCGCTGAAGAGCGTCGCAAGGGCTTTCTCGCCCTGGATGCCAGCGGCAAGCTCGGCGTGTTCCACAGCACCGCACACCGCACTCTGCTGGTCGATCAGGTGGTCGACGGCCAGGGCCTGTTCGGTCTGTCGCCTCGCGCCAACCGTGTGATGGTCGAAGCGGGCGGCAAGCTGCAACCGCTGCTGCTCGACAACCCGCACCCGGAGGTGTCCTGGAGCGCGTTGTGGAGCAAGGTCTGGTACGAAAACTACGACGAGCCTAAATACGTCTGGCAATCGACCGCCGCCAACACTGATTTCGAACCCAAGATGAGCCTGGCGCCACTGACCTTCGGTACGCTCAAGGCGGCGTTCTACGCCATGCTGCTGGCGGCACCGCTGGCCGTTGCTGCTGCGATCTACACCGCGTACTTCATGGCCCCGAGCTTGCGCCGCAAGGTCAAGCCGGTGATCGAGCTGATGGAAGCGATGCCGACGGTGATCCTCGGTTTCTTCGCCGGTCTGTTTCTCGCCCCGTATGTGGAAGGGCATCTACCGGGCATCTTCAGCCTGCTGATGCTGCTACCGATCGGCATTCTGGTGGCCGGGTTCACCTTCAGCCGTCTGCCTGAAGCCATCCGCCTGAAAGTGCCGGACGGCTGGGAAAGTGCGCTGCTGATTCCGGTGATCCTGTTTGTGGGCTGGCTGTCGCTGTACATGAGCCCGTTCATGGAGAACTGGTTCTTTGGCGGTGACATGCGCATGTGGATTTCCCACGACCTGGGCATCACCTACGACCAGCGCAACGCACTGGTGGTCGGTCTGGCCATGGGGTTCGCGGTGATCCCGAACATTTACTCGATTGCTGAAGACGCCGTGTTCAGCGTGCCGCGCGGCTTGACCCTTGGCTCGCTGGCGCTGGGTGCCACACCGTGGCAGACCATGACCCGTGTAGTGATCCTCACCGCAAGCCCGGGCATTTTCTCGGCATTGATGATCGGCATGGGCCGTGCGGTCGGGGAAACCATGATCGTGCTGATGGCCACCGGTAACACCCCGGTCATGGAACTGAACCTGTTCGAAGGTCTGCGTACGCTGGCGGCCAACGTGGCAGTGGAAATGCCGGAGTCGGAAGTCGGCGGCAGCCACTACCGCGTGCTGTTCCTCTCGGCGCTGGTGCTGTTGTTGTTCACCTTCATCATGAACACCCTGGCAGAACTGATTCGTCAGCGTCTGCGCAAGAAATACTCGTCGCTTTAAGCAAAGGTAGAAGTCTGTGAAACAGAACTCCCTGAATGGATGGTTCAAGAGCGGCGCCCCTGGCGTCTGGATCAGCGGTGGCGCGGTGTCCATCGCGGTCATCATGACCATTGGCCTGCTGGCGGTGATTGCCGTGCGCGGTCTGGGTCACTTCTGGCCGGCGGATCTGATCCGTGCCAACTACGACGTGCCGGGCCAGGCCAATCACCTGGTCATCGGCGAAGTGGTGCAGAAAGAAGAAGTGCCGCGAGCCCGCCTCAAGAGCGCTGGTTTGCCGGTGCCTGATCAGGGCCCGGAGTTCATGACCCGTGAGCTGATCAAGGTCGGTAACCGTGATCTGAACGGCAACGACTTCACCTGGATCGTCGGCGAGTGGCTGACCAACCAGACGTCGCCGCCGGAGCTGATGGCGATCGAGCGTCGTGAGTGGGGCAATTTCTACGGCTACCTGGTCAACGTCAAACAGGACGGCAAGGTGATCGCCGAGGGCGAGGCTGCATGGCCTGAGCTGCAGGCGCGGATCGACCGCGTGAGCGGGCTTGCCAAGCAACTGAAGTCGCTGGAAAAGACTGACATCGGCGCGATCAACGCAGGGTTGGAGCGCATCCGTCTGCACGGCCGCAAACTGGAACTGGAAGGCAAACTCGACGCCACCGCACAAGCGGACATGGAATCCGAGCGCGCCGAACTTAACGCTCGTTATCAGGACGTTGAAGCACGCCTGTCCGATCTGCATGCCCAGTTCAACCGTGATGCCTTGACTGCTCGCGATGCCAACGGCAAAGAGATTGAAATCGGTCTGGGCAAAGTGGTTCATGCCTACCAGCCGAACGCGATGGGTACGTTCACCAAAATCCGCTTCTACTTCGCCAAGGTCTGGGAATTCCTGTCGGAAGATCCGCGTGAAGCGAACACCGAAGGCGGGATTTTCCCGGCGATTTTCGGCACCGTGATGATGACCCTCATCATGGCGATGATCGTGACTCCGTTCGGCGTGTTGGCGGCGGTGTACCTGCGTGAATACGCCAAGCAGAACGCCCTGACGCGGATCATCCGTATCGCGGTGAACAACCTCGCCGGCGTACCGGCGATCGTTTACGGCGTGTTTGGTCTGGGCTTCTTTGTTTATGTACTGGGTGGCTCGGTTGACCGCTTGTTCTTCCCCGAAGCGCTGCCGGCACCGACCTTCGGTACGCCGGGCCTGCTCTGGGCTTCGTTGACCCTGGCGCTGCTGGCAGTGCCGGTGGTGATCGTGGCGACCGAAGAAGGGCTGGCGCGGATTCCACGCACGGTGCGCGAAGGCTCGCTGGCGCTTGGCGCGACCAAGGCTGAAACCTTGTGGAAGATCGTTCTGCCCATGGCCAGCCCGGCCATGATGACCGGCATGATCCTCGCCGTGGCTCGCGCCGCTGGTGAAGTGGCGCCGCTGATGCTGGTGGGTGTGGTGAAACTGGCGCCGTCGCTGCCGGTTGACGGCAACTACCCGTACCTGCACCTGGATCAGAAGATCATGCACTTGGGCTTCCACATTTATGACGTCGGCTTTCAGAGCCCGAACGTCGAAGCGGCCCGCCCGCTGGTGTACGCCACGGCGCTGTTGCTGGTGTTGGTGATCGCCACGTTGAACCTGTCGGCGGTGTGGATTCGTAACCACCTGCGCGAAAAGTACAAAGCGTTGGACAGTTGATATTCCTGTGGGAGCGGGCTTGCTCGCGAAAGCGGTGGGTCAGGCGACATTGATGTTGAATGTGCCGACCTCTTCGCGAGCAAGCACGCTGCCACCCAAGATTGAGTACAGCCGCACCCAGCGGCTAACCGAACCGAATTTGTTAGCACAGGGAGCCTCCCATGCAGCACGAAACACATACCCACGGCATCAACATGTCTGCCCTGGGCCGCGACAAGCAGAGCCTGAGCCTCGAGCAGGAAACCGTTGCCATCGAAGTGCCGGGCCTGAGCCTGTACTACGGCGACAAACAAGCACTGTTCGACGTCAGCATGAACATCCCGAAACAGCGCGTGACGGCCTTCATCGGCCCGTCCGGCTGCGGCAAGTCGACGTTGCTGCGTACCTTCAATCGCATGAACGACCTGGTTGACGGTTGCCGCGTAGAAGGCGCGATCAACCTGTACGGCAACAACATCTATCGCAAGGGCGAAGACGTTGCCGAACTGCGTCGTCGCGTCGGCATGGTGTTCCAGAAGCCTAACCCGTTCCCGAAAACCATCTATGAAAACGTGGTTTACGGCCTGCGCATTCAAGGGATCAACAAGAAGCGCATCCTCGATGAAGCGGTCGAATGGGCGTTGAAAGGCGCGGCGCTGTGGGACGAAGTCAAAGACCGTCTGCACGAATCGGCACTGGGCCTGTCCGGTGGTCAGCAGCAGCGTCTGGTGATTGCCCGCACCATCGCGGTTGAGCCCGAAGTACTGCTGCTCGACGAACCGTGCTCGGCTCTGGATCCGATCTCGACCCTCAAAGTCGAAGAGCTGATCTACGAATTGAAATCCAAATTCACCATCGTCATCGTGACCCACAACATGCAGCAGGCGGCGCGGGTGTCCGACTACACGGCCTTCATGTACATGGGCAAACTGGTGGAATTCGGCGACACCGATACGCTGTTCACCAACCCGGCGAAGAAGCAGACCGAAGACTACATTACCGGTCGTTATGGTTGATTGATGCAGCTGCGAGCCGCGAGCTTCAAGCGGCAAGCGAGAGCGGTTCGAGTACGACACAAATCAGCTTGCAGCGTGTAGCTTGCAGCTCTTGGTAAAAGCTTTTGCGGAGCGAACACAATGATTTCTAAGGAAGGCCTCACTCATCACATTTCCGCGCAGTTCAACGCTGAACTGGAGGAAGTGCGCAGCCACCTCCTGGCCATGGGCGGACTGGTCGAGAAACAGGTCAACGACGCCGTCACAGCGCTGATCGAAGCCGACTCCGGCCTGGCCCAGCAGGTGCGTGAAATCGACGATCAGATCAACCAGATGGAGCGCAACATCGACGAAGAATGCCTGCGCATTCTGGCCCGTCGTCAGCCAGCGGCCTCCGACCTGCGTCTGATCATCAGCATCTCCAAGTCGGTGATCGACCTGGAGCGCATCGGCGACGAGGCCACCAAGATTGCCCGCCGCGCCATCCAGCTGTGCGAAGAGGGCGAGGCGCCGCGCGGTTACGTCGAGGTACGCCACATCGGTGACCAGGTGCGCAACATGGTGCGTGATGCCCTGGATGCGTTTGCTCGTTTCGACGCCGATCTGGCGTTGTCGGTGGCGCAGTACGACAAAGTCATCGACCGCGAATACAAAACGGCACTGCGCGAACTGGCAACCTACATGATGGAAGACCCACGCTCTATCTCGCGGGTCTTGAGCATCATCTGGGTGTTGCGTTCGCTGGAGCGCATCGGTGACCACGCGCGCAACATCTCGGAACTGGTGATCTATCTGGTGCGCGGCACCGACGTTCGCCACATGGGCCTCAAGCGCATGAAGGAAGAAGTTCAGGGCACAAGCGGCGAAACCGCTAATGTTCCGGGCGTTGCTGACGATAAGTAAGATTGCCTGAGAAAAGCGCCCGGCCCTTTGGCCGGGCGTTTTTATTTAGGGGTTCGGATAAAAAAGCAGCACCCGCGAACGAAAAGTCCCGGCGTGACTGAAGAGTTTTGGCAATGTGCCATCAGCCAGCGTTATGCTTGCCGGGATTTTTATAGGGGTGTTGGATGAGCAAAATCAGTGTGTTGGTCGTGGACGATGCGTCGTTCATTCGTGACCTGGTGAAAAAGTGCCTGCGTAATTACTTCCCCGGGATCCGCACCGAGGATGCCGTCAACGGTAAAAAGGCTCAGGCCATGCTGGCCAAGGAAGCCTTCGACCTGGTTCTGTGCGACTGGGAAATGCCGGAAATGTCCGGTCTCGAACTGCTGACCTGGTGCCGTCAACAGGACAATCTCAAGACCATGCCGTTTGTCATGGTGACCAGCCGTGGCGACAAAGAGAACGTGGTGCAGGCGATTCAGGCTGGCGTTTCCGGCTATGTCAGCAAGCCGTTCACCAACGAGCAACTGCTGACCAAGGTCAAGCAGGCGCTGAACAAGGTCGGCAAGCTCGATACCCTGATGAACAGCGCACCGACCAAGATGAACTCGGCGTTCGGCAACGACTCCCTGAGCGCACTGACCGGCGGCAAACCTGCCGTGGTCGGTGGTGCTCCGACGGCCGCTGCGGTCAACCCGTTTGCCAAACCCGCCGCTGCTGCACCCGCGCCAGCCGCCGCGCCATCCCGTGGTTTGCTCAACAGCCCGCCGGTCAAAGCGCCCGCCGCCTCGGCAGCGCCGGCTGGCGGTCGGGGTCAGGGCCAGTTGCGCCTGCCGAGCGGCAACCAGCAATGCGTGATCAAGGCCCTGAGCATCAAGGAAGCGCTGTTGGTGGTGAAGCGCACCGACACCCTGCCGCAGATCCTCGACAGCGCCGTGCTCGACCTGGAACAGGGCGACAACGCCGAAATCGCCCGCCTCAATGGCTACCTGCATGCCATCGTTGCCTTTGAGCAGAAAGCCGACAGCGACTGGCTGCAACTGACCTTTCGCTTCGTCGACCAGGACGCGCAGAAACTCGACTACATCTCCCGCCTGATCGCCCGCGGCACGGCGCAGAAGCACTTCGTACCCGGCGCCTGATCTTCATCGCCTGACCGTCCGACTTCGCGAGCAAGCCCGCACATTGGAATGTATTTCAAATGTGGAGCGAGCTTGCTCGCGAAGGGGTCATCACGCACGACAGCGATTTTCCAGACTGCCCAATTTGAAACATCTGTCGACTAGCCTGGTCTGCTTGACCTGCTAGGCTCATTTCCAGGCCTTACTCGACAGAACCTTTGCCCATGCTCGCGCGCCTGCTGTTTTTCTGTGGTCTCTTCATGGCCTCCACCTCGGCTGTGGCCATGACTATTTACAAATCCACCGATGCCAACGGCGTGGTCTCCTACAGCGACCGGCCGAGCAAAGGCTCGCAGGTGTTCGTGTTTCAGGATCGCATGGTCGAACGCCTTGAGCGGCAGGTGTACCTCGACATCAAGAAGCACAAGGGGGTCGACGTGGTATTCGTGCGCAATGATCTGTATGCGCCGGTCGAGGTTGCACTGGCGTTTACCGGGATGAGCAATGTGCGTGGCGCGCCCGCTCAAACGATCCGCCGGGTGCTGCCGGCACGCAGCAATACGCGCTTGGCGTTGCTGACGGCGGTTTCCGGCGCCAGGCCTCTGGTGTATACGCCGCAGTTCCATTACTCCCTTGGCGACCCTGCCGGGACAGCGCAGGGCTATCGCTATCCGCTGCCGTGGCGTGGCGGGCCGTTTCGCTTGAGTCAGGGCGCCAATGGCCAATACAGCCACTATGGGCCGAAGAACAAGTACGCGATGGACATCGCCATGCCGGTGGGTACACCGATCATCGCCGCGCGGGCTGGCGTGGTGGTGAAAACCGAGAACTCACAGAGTGGACGTGGCACTGATCCTTCCGGCAATTTCGTGCGTGTGCTGCACGATGACGGCACGATGGGCGTGTACCTGCATCTCAAGCAAGGCTCGGTGAGGGTACGCGAAGGGCAACGAGTGACGGTGGGCAGTCCGTTGGCGCTGTCGGGCAACACCGGTAACAGCAGCGGCCCGCACCTGCACTTTGTGGTGCAACGCAATAGCGGGGCGGGGCTGGTGTCGATTCCGTATCAGTTCAACCAGCCGCTGGGGGCATTGCCCAACTTTGCGTTGGGCAAGCAGTGATGAGGTGTCTGATCTGACACCTTCGGGATCAGTCCATCAATCCAGCATCAACACCTTGGCCAGCACAATCTTCGGCCCTTTCATCTTCTTGATGATGATCCGCAGACCTTCGACTTCCAGCGCCTCTTCCTCTTCCGGCACGCGTTTGAGCGTTTCGTAGACCAGGCCGGCGAGGGTTTCGGCTTCGATGTGGTCCAGATCGATGCCCAGCAGGCGCTCGACCTTGAACAACGGCGTATCGCCGCGCACCAGCAACTTGCCCGGCTGATACGCGAGAATCCCGCGCTCGGCCTTGCGGTGTTCGTCCTGAATGTCGCCGACCAGCACTTCCAGCACGTCTTCCATGGTCAGGTAACCGATGATGTTGCCGTCAGCCTCCTCGACCACAGCGAAGTGCGAGCCGCCCTTGCGGAACTGCTCCAGCAGTTGCGACAGCGGCATGTGCCGCGACACGCGCTCCAGCGGACGGGTCAGTTCAGCCAGGTTGAACGACTCGGGAATGTGATCCAGCGCCGCCAGTTCCAGCAGCAGATCCTTGATGTGCAGCAGGCCGACGAACTCCTGGCGCTCACTGTCGTACACCGGATAACGGCTGAACTTGTGGCGACGGAACATCGCCAGGATTTCCTTCAGCGGCGCGTTGAATTCCAGCGTGACCAGGTCTTCCCGGGAGTTGGCCCAGTCGACCACTTCCAGTTCGCCCATTTCCACCGCAGACGCCAATACGCGCATGCCTTGGTCGCTCGGATCCTGCCCACGGCTGGAGTGCAGGATCAGTTTCAGTTCTTCGCGGCTGTAGTGGTGTTCGTGGTGCGGGCCAGGTTCGCCCTGTCCGGCGATCCGCAGAATTGCGTTGGCGCTGGCATTGAGCAGGTAGATCGCCGGGTACATCGCCCAGTAGAACAGGTACAGCGGCACCGCGGTCCACAGTGACAGCAGTTCGGGTTTGCGGATTGCCCACGACTTGGGTGCCAGTTCGCCAACGACGATGTGCAGGTACGAAATAACGAAGAACGCAGCGAAGAACGACACGCCCTTGATCACTTCCGGCGACTGCACGCCAACGCTTTCCAGCAAGGGCTCGAGAATGTGCGCAAACGCCGGCTCACCCACCCAGCCCAGGCCGAGGGAGGCGAGGGTGATACCTAGCTGGCACGCCGAGAGATACGCATCGAGCTGACTGTGTACGGTGCGCAGGATGTGCCCGCGCCAGCCGTTCTTGTCAGCGATGGCCTCGACCCGGGTCGAGCGCAGTTTGACCATGGCGAATTCCGCTGCAACGAAAAAGCCGTTGAGCAACACCAGGATCAAAGCAAAAAGAATCATGCCGAAATCGGCAAATATTGTAGCGAGGGACAAGCCAGGGGAAGGGTCCATGATGGAGTTTTGCGGGTTCCGTGTAATTCGTAAGAGAGAATAAGTCGCGCCTGAAAGGCAGGCGCAAGTCAGCCAATGTAGCGGCTGACCTGGCGATTGCCTAGTCCGGCATTACTCAGCGGCGCTAATTGCCCGTACTTGAGCCACTTGAGCCGGGGCGAAATGGCAGGTGAACGTGCTGCCATGACCGGGCACGCTGCTGATTTCCATGCGCGCGCGGTGGCGCAGCAACACATGTTTGACGATCGCCAGCCCCAGTCCGGTGCCGCCCGTGTTGGAATTGCGGCTGGAGTCGACGCGGTAGAAGCGTTCGGTCAGGCGCGGCAGGTGTTTGCTGTCGATCCCCATGCCCGAGTCCTGCACGCTCAGGTGTGCGCCTTGCTCATCACTCCACCAGCGAATGCGAATGTTGCCCTCGGCCGGCGTGTATTTCACCGCGTTGAACACCAGATTGGAGAACGCGCTGCGCAGTTCTGCCTCGCTGCCCTTGAGCATGAGGCTGGTGTCGGCTTCCAGCGTGATGTGCTGGTTTTTTGATCCGGACAGTTGCTGCGCGTCGCTCTTGATCGATTGCAGCAGCGTGTCGACGGGCACCGGATGGTTGTCGGACGGATAATCGGTGGCTTCCAGTTTGGCCAGCAACAGCAGGTCGTTGAGCAACGTCTGCATGCGCCCGCCCTGTTGCTGCATCTGCTGCAGGGCACGGCTCCAGCGCGGGTTCACTTCCTCGACGTTGTCGAGCAGGGTTTCCAGATAGCCGCAGATCACCGTCAGCGGCGTGCGCAACTCGTGGGAAACGTTGGCGACGAAGTCTTTGCGCATCTGCTCCAACTGATGGATGCGCGTGACGTCGCGCACCAGCATCAAGTGTTCGTTGTTGCCGTAGCGGGTCAGGTACAGCTGAATGCGCACGCGATCATTGGTCGGCGAGGGGATTTCCAGCGGCTCGGCATAGCTTTCCTGCTCGAAGTATTCCTTGAAGCGCGGATGGCGGACCAGGTTGGTCACCGGTTGGCCGCTGTCTTGCGGGGTCTTGAGGCCGAGCAGGGTTTCGGCGGCGCGGTTCCACCATTCCAGGTTGCCATCGCTGTCGAGCATGATCACCGCGTCTTTCAGCGCGGCGGTGGATTCCTGCACCCGGTCGATCACCGCTTGCAGGCGCCCGCGCACCCGTTGGTCGCGGCGTTGCAGGTGATAGATGCTGTCGAACACCTCGCCCCACAGGCCGTAGCCGTCGGGTGGTGCTTCATCGGGTTGGTGCAGGCGTAGCCATTCGTGCAGACGCAGCAATTGCTTGAGCGTCCAGGCCAGATAAATACCTAGGCCCGCGGCAAGGCTCCAGCCGTAATAGCCGGTGATCAGGCCGATCACCAGACAAGCGGTGACCAGCAGCAGCATGTGGCGAATCAGGGTGCCATGCCAGTTTTGATTCACGGGAAGTACGGTCCTTGTCAGCGAGTCTGGCGGTCGGGTCAGGCCTTGGTGGAAAACCGGTAGCCAGTGCCGCGCACGGTTTGTACCAGATTTTCGTAGGCGTCGCCGAGGGCCTTGCGCAGACGACGTATGTGCACGTCGACGGTGCGCTCTTCAACATAGACGTTGCCGCCCCAGACCTGATCCAACAATTGGCCACGGGTGTAGGCGCGTTCCTGGTGGGTCATGAAGAATTGCAGCAGGCGATATTCGGTCGGGCCCATCTCGGCCGGCTTGCCATCGATGGTCACGCGGTGGCTGATCGGGTCGAGCAGCAGCCCACCGACTTCGATCGGTGCTTCGCCGTCCGTCGGACCGGCGCGACGCAGCACAGCCTTGAGGCGCGCCACCAGCTCGCGTGGGGAAAACGGTTTGGTGATGTAGTCGTCAGCGCCGACTTCCAGACCCTGGATCTTGTTGTCTTCTTCGCCCTTGGCGGTGAGCATGATGATCGGGATGTCCCCGGTCAGTTCGTCACGCTTGAGGCGGCGGGCCAGTTCGATGCCGGAGGTGCCGGGCAGCATCCAGTCGAGCAGGATCAGGTCCGGCTTGCGGTCGACGATGATGGCGTGCGCCTGCTGCGAATTCTCCGCCTCGAGGCAGTCATAGCCGGCCATTTCCAACGCAACGGCGATCATTTCGCGATTGGGCGCTTCGTCGTCAACGATCAGAATGCTCCTGCCAACCATGCCTTAATCCTCTTGTCATTTAACTGTCTTGCGCCGCATTAGATAACGGAATTATTGCAGTCGTGTGACAGTATTTTAGTCCGCCAGCGGTTGTGCGGATCCTGAACTACGCTCTAAGTCCGAATCCTGACAACCACAAAAGAAGGTTTCCATGACTCAAATGAATTTTTCCTTTAAAGCCCTGCTGATGGCTGCTGCTCTGACTCTGCCTGGATTAGCGATGGCGGCAGAGCCGGCCATGATGAAGGACGGCATGATGGTCGATCACAAAGGCATGACCGTTTACACGTTCGACAAGGACGCCGACGGCAAGTCGATGTGCAACGCCGATTGCGCCAAGAACTGGCCACCGATGATGGCGCCAGCGGACGCCAAGGCTGAGGGCAAATGGAGTGTCATCAAGCGCGATGACGGCATGATGCAATACGCCTACGACGGCAAACCGCTGTACACGTTCATGAAGGACGAAAAACCTGGAGAAATGAAAGGCGACATGATGAATAACATGTGGCATGTCGTCCACATGTCACAGAAATAACGGGCTTGAGTGCTTGAACATCGGCCCCGGTCTGCGGGGCCGTATTGTCTCAACGCAACGCGTAATCCAGCACGATCCCGACAAAAATCGCCAGACCGGCCCAGTGGTTGTGTAAAAACGCCTGGAAGCAGCACAACCGGTCCTTGCTGCGGGTGTACCAGAATTGCCACGCATAACAGCCGGCAGCCGCCAGCAGACCGAGATGGAACCAGCCCCCCAGCTCGAATCTCGACCCGGCCAGCAACAGGCAGCCCAGCGACAGCGCCTGCAACGTCAGGATGATCACCCGGTCCGCCTCGCCAAACAGGATCGCCGTGGATTTCACCCCGATCTTCAGGTCGTCATCCCGATCGGTCATCGCGTAATAGGTGTCGTAACCCACCGTCCACAGCAGGTTGGCGATCCACAGCAACCACGCCGCAGCGGGCACTTCGCCGGTTTCGGCGGTGAACGCCATCGGCATGCCCCAGGAAAACGCCGCACCCAGCACCACCTGCGGGTAATAGGTGTAGCGCTTCATGAACGGATACGTGAACGCCAGCGCCAAACCACCCAGCGACAGCCAGATCGTCGGCGCATTGGTGCACAGTACGAGCAGGAAACTCACGCCCATCAGCAGCGCGAAGAACACCAGCGCCTCTTTCGAGCTGATCTTGCCGCTGGCCAACGGTCGTTGCGCCGTGCGTTTGACATGGCCGTCGACCTTGCGGTCGGCCCAGTCGTTGATCACGCAGCCACCGGCGCGGGTCAGCACCACGCCGAGGACAAAAATCACCACGTTGGCCAGCGATGGCGAGCCCTTGCCGGCAATCCACAGCGCCCACAGCGTTGGCCACAGCAGCAAGTAAATGCCGATCGGCTTATCCATGCGGGTCAACTGAATGAAATCCCAGGCGCGCGGATTCAAACGGTTCAGGGACTTGAGCAGGCTCTGATACATCAGCAGGTCTCCGGATGGGCGCGGGCAGCGTTCCACAGGCTCGGCAGGAAAATTTCCGCTACCAGCACGCTCAGTGCGCCACGGTCGAAACGCGAGCGACGGCCCCACAGGTCGGGCGAGCGGGACGCTTGTGGCAGCCAATGTTCCGGGTACTCACAGACTTCGATGGCGCGGCGCTGGAAGGCATGATCGCAAAACAGCAACTCGCCCAGCGAGCGGCTGCCCAGTTCGTCCATGTGCAAACCATCGCCCTGCAACGCGCGGCGCGAAGCCACGCTGCGGGCAAACACCCAGGCTTCGCCATGGCCGCGCAGATACACCTCACGCACCCAGCCTTCACTGCCTTCGGCCAGATCCAGCGCGGTGCATTCGTCGGTTCGCAAAGTGTCCCAGCCTTCAAACAGCGGCGTTACGCTGAAGCCGTCGTTCGACAGACGGGTCAGGCGGCGAGTCAGCGAACCTTCGTCGAACAACCAGTTCAGGGTCAACGAATCGGGGAGGGGCGTCAGTTGGCTCTGAGTCAGCCAGAGCGGGGCCGGAGAGGAATTTGAATGTTGCACAATGAGTCATTATTGGCCGCAAATGAGGCGGCGAGCTTACCATGGCAGGCCGCGAGATTGATGGAACCGGGTCGCCGTTGCGCCGAACAGGCTTGCATCTGCCCGGCACCCTCAGTACAAAACGCCCTGAGCCGGATGGCAGCGCAGCACCCATCGACCGTCCGCGCCGGCAAAACGCCTGAATCCTGAGGAAGTACCTGAATGAAAAAGTGGCAATGTGTGGTTTGCGGCCTGGTCTATAACGAAGCCGACGGCTGGCCGGATGACGGCATCGCGCCGGGCACCCTTTGGCAGGACGTACCGGAAGACTGGCTGTGCCCTGACTGCGGCGTCGGCAAGATGGACTTCGAAATGATCGAAATCAACTAAGCACAACCCAAGGAGTAAGGCATGAGCGCACCAGTCGTCATCGTTGGCACCGGGCTTGCGGGCTACAACCTGGCCCGTGAGTTTCGCAAGCTCGACAGCGAAACCCCGTTGCTGCTGATTACCGCCGATGACGGTCGTTCCTACTCCAAACCGATGCTCTCCACCGGTTTTGGCAAGAACAAGGACGCCGACGGCCTGAGTATGGCCGAGCCGGGCGCCATGGCCGAGCAGTTGAAGGCCGAAGTGCGCACCCATACGCGCATCAGCGGTATCGACGCCGGCCACAAGCGCTTGTGGATCGGCGAAGAGGCCGTGGCCTACCGCGACCTGATCCTCGCCTGGGGTGCAGAGACCGTGCGCGTGCCGATTGAAGGCGACGGTGCGGATCGGGTCTTCCCGATCAACGATCTCGAAGACTACGCACGCTTCCGTGCCGCAGCGGCCGGTAAGCGTCGGGTATTACTACTCGGGGCCGGCCTGATCGGCTGCGAGTTCGCCAATGACCTGATCCTCGGCGGCTACGAAGTGCAACTGGTCGCCCCGTGCGAACAGGTCATGCCGACGCTGCTGCACCCGGCCGCTGCGGCAGCCGTGCAGGCGGGGCTGGAAAGCCTCGGTGCACGCTTCCACCTGGGGCCGGTGCTGACCCGTCTGCAAAAAGTGGCTGACGGTCTGGAGGCGCACCTGTCCGACGGTCAGGTCATTGCATGCGATGTGGTGGTCTCGGCCATCGGTCTGCGTCCACGCATTGATCTGGCCGCGGCTGCCGGTGTACAGGTCAATCGCGGCGTCGTGGTCAACCGCCATTTGCAAACGTCTCACGCCAATATCTACGCCTTGGGCGACTGCGCCGAGGTCGACGGGCTGAATCTGCTGTACGTCATGCCCCTGATGAGTTGTGCGCGAGCGCTGGCACAAACCCTGGCGGGAAACCCGACGGCAGTGAGCTATGGTCCCATGCCGATCACCGTGAAAACCCCGGTGTGCCCACTGGTGGTTTCGCCCCCGCCACGGGGCAGCGAAGGCGTGTGGGCGGTCGAAGGGCAGGGCGCCGACATCAAGGCCCTGTGTCACAGCGCTGACGGCCAGTTGCTCGGTTATGCCCTGACCGGCGCGGCGGTGATGGAAAAACTCGCACTGAACAAACAACTTCCGCCCTTGCTGGCGTAAATACCGGTCGTTCTGTCGGAATCACCCCGCTTTTGCCCCTACAAAGGTCGCGTGGAGGCTGGCGCCGCCGGTATCCGCGTGCCATCCTCACTCCGTCTGCCGCAGAGTAGAGCCTGCGGCGCCTTGGGCGCTGTTCCAACGAGAACAGCACGGACATAACAACAAAAAACCGTCAAAGGGGCTTCACTAATGCGTAAACCAGAACTCGCCGCTGCAATCGCTGAAAAAGCAGATCTGACCAAAGAACAGGCCAACCGCGTGCTCAACGCCGTTCTCGAAGAAATCACTGGCGCTCTGCACCGCAAGGACAGCGTCACGCTGGTGGGCTTCGGCACCTTCCTGCAACGCCACCGCGGCGCCCGCACCGGTAAAAACCCGCAAACCGGCGAGCCGGTGAAAATCAAGGCCAGCAACACCGTTGCCTTCAAGCCAGGCAAATCGTTGAAAGACAGCGTTAATCCATAATTGCGGCGAAGTCCCTGAACACGGGGAGAACCGCAATAAAAAATGGGCACACCGATTGCGGTCGGGTGCCCATTTTTTGTGGCTGTAAATCGGCTTATTGACGCCGGAAGCAGGCCTTGCCGTTGCCAAAATTGACGGCCAAGCAGTTGGGTTCGATGGCTAATTGCAGATCTTTGAACAACACAGAAAGATCGCCGTTGGCAGGGTCAGGATAGGCTTGCCAGTCCAGCGTCGCCCATCGAGTTTCCGGCATGACGGTGAACCACTCGATTTCATCAGGAGAATTTTGTGTATGCAAACCGATTTTCGCCAATGCTTTATTTGGGGAGAACGGCAGTGTCAGCGTGTTTCGCTGCGAGTCTGTCCAAACCTCCTTCAATGTCGAACCGTCTTCGAATTGCCAATGAACGTCCACTGGATGGATCGCGGGTGGTGAGACCGGATCGAAGTGATAAAACGTCAACCAATAGTTATGGTCAACTCGTTCTCGCTCATCTGGAGCCAGATATTGGCGGGTGGTCGCCAGATCAAATCCGATTGGTTGTTCGAATGTTAAGGGCTGGTTTTTTCGTTTCTTCCAGCCAATATTGAAGGCTCGGCTATCCCCCGCGACATCGAACCATTGATAAGTTCCACGATTATGATCTGTGCCAAAGCCAATTTTTTTCAGAGTTCTCTGGTGATCGTAAGGAAACCAGAGGTCTGTTTGTTGATTCGAGTTCAAGAGCAATTGACCCGGTGGACCTGAATCGAACTCGAGACTGACCATCACGGGTTTCAGGGGCGGCGGCGCAGGTTGGTGATCGTACCGTAGCTCTAAAACGTAGCTCTCTTTAGCCAACTCATTTTTTTCTTTGTCGGCATATTCCTTTAGTTCGATCAGCGTTCTCTCGTGTGAAAGATTGTAGGAAAGCTTCTTTGCTGGTTGGGCAGCAGGCTCTTGCTCCAGCATGAGAGTGTTTTCCTCGACATACCAGTTTCCCTTGGCGACACCGCCAGCCGATCCGTAGGCGATACCAGCAGAAAAGGTGCCGTCCTTACGCAACAGCAACTCGGCGCCCATTTCCATTGCGCCCGTCAGGTAGTAATGGCCGTCCAGTGGCGAGGTGTCTGCAAACGCCTGGGTAACGGGAAGCCACATCAGCGCTGCGAACAACAGCGGTTTCAATTCCATGAGGTAATGCTCCTTACCAGCTCCCGAAGGGAATGCCGAATTTTTCGATGTAGGCTTTAGATTCAGGTGATAGAGACAGTGCGTACCGCCCCTCGTTTTTTCCTTGATACGGGCCTTCCTTCATTACACTCCCTTTGAACCGAGTAATCTCGACAGACTTGAGGCAAGCGCCCCTTAGCCAGACCTTTGCAATACCGCCGGGAGCCAAGCCAATACCCATGTCATCGCGGTAGTCCGTGATCCATTTGCCATCAGCCCTGCAGAAAGCTTTTTCCGGCTTACGCATGATTTCCCGAGCCGATTCGCAAATGGTGATGTAAGCCTCATAGGTTTGGGGTTCAGCCAGGGATTGCCATCGTATATAGATCAGTATCGGTAGTCCTTGAGATCGGGACTGAATTCGGCGGTGAAGCGGCTCTCCAGTAGCAGACTTGGGCGTTGAAGATCGTAGTCACGACGGGTCACCGTGCTGGTGCGCGTGTTGAAGCCCATGGTCAGCTGATTGACCACGGATTGTTCCGCGACCATGCCGCTGTCGGCCTGAAAGTGCGTTGTACCCAGACTGGGGGCGAACACTGGGCTGTCAGTGAACACCAGTAAATGCCCGTCGACCGAATGCTGGTGATGCCAGGCAATTCCATCTTCGGCGCACAAACGCTGGAGGAACATGAAGTCGCTTTCGCCGTACTGCGTACAGTACTCACGCGGCGGATTCGGGTTGATGTGAAAGGTGAATGCATCGCTTTGAAAGCCGTGCCTTTCGAGCACCTGCGCGATGATCTGCGGCACCGTACGCTGCTGAAAAATTCGCTGATCCTGGCTGAACTGCAGATAGTGCAACGCTGGCACCAGCGTCAGCTCATAGCGGGTCAGGCGTTTACAGGACTCTGTGACCATTACATCTTCGATGCGCCCGTGAATACCTTCGCCGTTGAGGCCGAATTGTAGAAACGCGGGTTGGCTGAGCAGGCTCTCCAGGTCGAAGTCCGGATACTCGCTGACCAGTTCGATTCGGACGGAGTAAAGCTGGGTGATGGCCTCGGTGCCGTTAAGGATGGTCTGAAGTAGCCCTGTATTTCCGGCCAACTTCAACCTCATCCAATTTTGAAAGCGGTAGACCGATCAAAAACGATCAGATTGCCC
>NZ_JBIUWN010000029.1:0-60905 GCF_044743485.1 Pseudomonas sp. NPDC087614
GGCGGCGTCACGCGGGAAGGACACCGCCAGGTAGTCGACTTCCTTTTCAGCGGCGAGCTTGATGTCGGCCTTGTCTTTTTCAGTCAGGGCCGGAGCGGTCAGGCCGCCACCGCGACGGTTGATGCCTTTGTGGTCGGACAGCGGGCCGCCGATGGTCACGACGCAATGCAGTTCGGTGGCCGTGGCGGTTTCAACGCGCATCACCACGCGGCCGTCGTCGAGCAGCAGCTCGTCGCCCACGCCGCAGTCCTTGACCAGATCCGGGTAGTCGATGCCGACCACTTGCTGGTTGCCTTCGGTCAACGGATGGCTGGTGGAGAAAGTGAACTTGTCACCGATCTTCAGCTCGATCTTTTTGTTGGCGAATTTGGCGATACGAATTTTCGGGCCTTGCAGGTCACCCAGCAGGGCGACGAAGCGGCCGTGCTTGGCAGCGAGGTCACGCACCAGTTTCGCGCGAGCCTTGTGCTCGTCGGGGGTGCCGTGGGAGAAGTTCAGACGGGCAACGTCCAGGCCAGCCAGAATCAGCTGTTCGAGAACTTCCGGCGAGTTACTGGCCGGGCCAAGGGTAGCGACGATTTTGGTACGACGGACGGACATGCAAAGACTCCTGAGTTCAAGCGCTAGCGAAGGCTACTATGCTCGAGGGGTGTAGTCATTGTTCGTTTGCACTACTTTTTGCGAAGCGCTTCGTTCTAATCTTTTCTTTATTGAACTCGGCAACTTTGGGACAAACGCGCCTGAAGATTTCCGAGCAGGGGTCGATACAGAGCACAAGACAGGAGAACCCTCATGCGATTGTTGCCCATTGCCGCCCTTGCCCTCAGCGTCCTCGCCGTCACGGGCTGTACCCGTTGGTCGATGAACCATCATTTGAACAACGCCTACAGCGCCTATGATCGCGGCAATTGCGAGCAGGTCATGCTTGAACTGTCCAAGGTCGAACGCGCCAGCCGTGCCCGCCCGTACGTGTGGCCGGAAGTGTCGATGATGCGCGGCCAGTGCCTGGAACGTCAGAAAATGTTTGTCGACGCGGCGCAGACCTATCAGTTCATCATCGCCTCGTACCCCAACAGCGAATACGCCTACCGCGCACGCGCGCGCCTGGAAACCTTGCAGAGCCTGGGCCATTACCCGATCCCGGTCGCCACCCCCGCCGTGCGGCCAACCCGCTTTTAATGGAAGTTGTCAGACAAAATCTGGCTGTGTGTACAAGCTGAGCTATAGTCGATTAACCCGGGTTTAGAGCCGAATCTGTAAACCCGGAGCAACACCTGCGACTGGCAAGTGGTCAGGTGACGGCGACGTAGCGACCGTCACACCGGAAGCGGGGAGAGCGTGCCTGCGACTCAGGCACGTTCCGAAGCAAAGGTGCGGCTCTGTGACGGAGCCTTGCATGGCGAACTGCGCATGTTTACCGACCGCCGGATTGAACGGCATCAGCTGCCGTATTTCCTTAGAGTGTTCAATAGCGTTACCGACAAGCCCATCGGTTTTCTCGGCAACGTGTCCGCAGACGGGCTGATGCTGATCAGCCATTTGCCCATGATGGTTGGCGTGGATTTCCAGTTGCATCTGAAAATCCCCGCCAGCGATGGCTGCCAGCAAGTCATCGACTTCACCGCGTATTGCGTGTGGTGCCATGAAGACGCCACGCCGCTGCATTACGACGCCGGGTTCGTTGTGCAGCGACCGCCGCCGGAATATGGGGAACTGGTGCAGGCGTTGCAGCGTTATTTCAGTTTTCAGCCGTTGCCGGCTTCGGCTTGATTTCGGCGGCGCTCGCTGTTGCCATCGCTGGCAAGCCGCCTCCCACAGTTTTGCATTGTGCATGGATGTTGCTGTCGACGCAGACCCTGTGGGAGCGGGCTTGCTGGCGATGGCGTCTTCAAAGGCGCCCGTGATCCAAAACCAGGCCACCGCGATCGCCCGCTCCTGATCCAGCGCCTCTTCCGCCAGCAATAACCCCATCTCACTCATCTGATAGATCGCCATCGCCAGATGCCTTGGCCTGTCATCGAGGTTGTCGGCCAGGTCGAGCAGCAGAATGCTGACCGGGGCAACTTTAAAGCGCACAAGCCGGCGGATTCTGAGTGAGTTGTCGGCAACTGCGCAACCTGGTGTAGCCGGGTGTTAGTAGCTGAAGGACATCCGTATGTTGTAGCGTGAGAAAAGTTACCGTTGGTCGGGACTGTCAAAGTTGACAGGTGCGCGCGTAAGTCAGGCCGCCGTAACTTGGGACGACCCGCCACTAGCGACGCCGACAACTGGAGCCCCGTGAATGACTTCCGACGACAGCGACAAATCCAGTCTGGAAATTTCCGGGCAGCAAGACAAAGAACTCGTCAATCAAACTGATCTTCGCGAAGTAACTGAAGATGCATTGGTTTCTGGCGCGGGGCCGCAACAATCGAGTGATGATCTTGCTTCCTCTATGTCGAAACCTCCCCCAGTAGAGTTGTTAGCGCCATATAGCTCTGTCATTCAAGGATGGGCGTTCAAATTGGAGTTCCGAATTCCTTGGGACGGAACCCATCAAGTATGGATAGATTACATGGTCGATGGCGTCATTCATCATCAGGTTTCCGAGTGGTTTCCCGGGCGTGTTGTTAATGTCGTCAATACAGCGTATACGAGCGACGGCGCAAGGTCGCTACGCATCCAGTGGCGTCTCGGAGATGAATTTTCGGATTACAGGTATCTCGATTACTACATTATTCATGACGTTTTAAGTTTCGAAGATATTTCAGAAGACTTTACCATTCGCGGTTATGGGGGGGGCGGAACGACGGCTTTTGCGTTGGAGGTGGGTCCCGGGAGTCACAACGCACTTGGTGCTGAAGTGGATTGTGGTCAGACTTGGGTTGCGCCGCTTGATACGGTGTACCCCCCAGGAAAAAAATCCATTGGGATGTTCCAAACGGCTCGTTATAAGAATCGTCAGTACTTTCGCTTATCTGCAGTCAGAGAAATGTTTTATTTATATTTGCCAAAGCTGGAGTCTCCCCGGCAAGGGCAAGTCTTGCGAACGTCCGAGTTGAGTTTCAGTGGCAAGGGGCATCGCGGATTAAGACTTCAGGTAGTGAGTCGAGATGATCACTATGACGTATTAAGTGAAGCTTCAGTAACTGCTTCCGATTCTTGGAAGTTGGCACCATTAAAAGAACGCATCCGATCTGGGGAACTCACTGTTGAAGTACAGTATACACACCCCAATATCAGCCACGGATACTCAAGAGCGGTCACGTTTGTTGCCGTCGGCGTGCTTGAAGTGCTCAAACCAGGACCCTCTTCTACGCAGGAGCCGAATTTTGTGTTGGAAGGGGACAACGGTGTAAGCGGCGCCAGTATTTCGGTGTATTTGGATCTCACCAATTCGCTGGTCGGCTCGGCGGTTGTGCCTGAGAAAGGTAGTTCGTGGGTTGCTTCTGTCGCTGATTTGCCACCAGGGCCGATCAGTCTCGTTGTCGAACAGGATCTGGGCGGTGTGTCATCCGAACGCAGTGCACCGCGAGCCTTCAGAATCCGCCCTCCCGAACTGGAAAAACCTGATGTCACCTTTCTTCCTGATACAAGCTTGACGTTCTCCGGCACGGGCCATTTCGATCAAAACCTCTCCACCGAAATCCAGTTCTCTGCCAGCGACAGCTCGCTGCCTTTACCTCCCAACATCCGCGTCGATGGGCTGGGTCAGTGGGAAACCGCCCCCGTTGTCTGGCCTCTTGGCTCCTACAAGATGAAGGTGATTCAAAAAATCGCCGACAACGCCAATGGCTGGATCGAATCGCTGCCGCTTGAATTCGAAGTCCACAACAACATGCCGGATATCACCGAGGCGAGCTACACCGAGGAGTATCTACCCGTCTTCAGCGGTGAAGGTTACACAGGCGCCACCGTCTCGCTCAGGTTTCCCGATACAACCGAGGCTGCACGAAGTGTAGCGGTCGTGAACGGCAAATGGTCGACCCCGGCATTGGTGAAGTGGGGGCCAACCAACAAGCGGGAAGTCCACATTACACAGCATCTGGGAGACCATCCCTCGCAACGTCCTTTCATACTGCACGTCACGATTCCACCGCTGGCGCCAGGCCTGGATGATCCTTCCGAGGAGGGGCTGGAGCCGATGTTCAGTGGCACTTGTTGGTCTGAAGCGGTGGTGAAGCTCCGGTTCAGCGACGACGGCTCGGAGTACGAAGCGGATGTGGAGGGTGAGCGCTGGGCATTTCAGCGAACCAAAGCATTTGAACCGGGAGTCCTCCACCGCGTCACCGTTACCCAGATCGTTGTCGATGTCCCTTCAGTGCCGGCATCGAAAACCTTCACTGTCCACAGAGTCATGTTGCAACCGCTCATCGTCGCGCCGGCATCCGGCTCAGAAGTGGGGTACGACGTCACCATTGAAGGTGATAACGGCATGCAGGGCGCGATGATGCAATTGCATGACAGCCAGATGGGAGGAACGCTGGGTGCTCCGCTCGAATTGCTTGAGGAGGGCAAATGGTCGATAGGACTACGCGATCTGGAGCTGAGGCAGTACTTCCTCCACGCGCAACAGATACTTAACGGGCAAGAGTCGACCAACAGCGCTGTGCACGAACTCAAGGTGGTGGTGCCGCCGCCTCGATTCACGACGCCGATCCCTGGCGGGAAAGCGCCGCGCACCTCGAAAATTGCTGGCACTGGCCGACCTGGCGCGCGGGTGGAGGTCTGGCTGGAAGGCGCTACTGAGCCATTGCTGACGGATATTGAAGTGAACGCGTCAGACAGCTGGGAAGCCGAAGTGAGTCTGCCGGTGGGAAACACAACCATCTGGGCTTTTCAAACCTTCGTCCACAATGGCACTCCACAACGCTCTCAGCCCAATGAGCGTTTGCGTTACAAGGTCGTGCCGGCGGCTCCGTTTATCGAAACCCCGACTGCCGATGACCATGTCGGCCGACGGGTCGTGGTGTCGGGTTTCGCGACGCCCGGCGACACCGTGACCGTGACGCTGGGTAGCGACCAGGCAAGCGTCGAGGTGCGGGAAAACCGGACGTGGTCGGTAACGCTGAAGCCTGGGCAAAACGAAGGCAATCATGAACTCGAAGTTGTGGCGGCTTACGAAGGGTTTGAATCCGATAGCGCGAAACGCACGCTTCAGCTGGCAACTTATCTGCCCACCATTGAGATACCCGCGCCGGGACGCTGGGTCAGCAACCCGGTGCTGTTTGCCGGCACAGGCCGTCAAGGTGTCGGTGTTCTGGTCGACCCCTTCAACCCGGACAAGACATGGGCAGCGTCGATTCAGGTCGACCCTGACTGGCAAGGCCTGTCTGACCAAGCGCTACCGTTGGGTGGCAACTGGTGCCGTTTCAAGCTGCAACCAAGCGATAGCGATCCGCTGGGTTCCGACTGGGTCGCCAGTGAGCGGTTTGAAATCGAATCAGCACCGACGGGTAAATCACACTTGTAAAATTCCGATGAACGGGCATTAAACCTGTCATTTATGACAGTTGGCGGCTGCTGCGTTCAAGCGCTAAATCCTTATGGAACGCTGGGTCCGCCTGACACGACAGTCAGGCGGGCCGGGCCCGTTATCGACTCAAGGAATGTGACCATGGCTGATTCACTCCGTCCCGCTGCGCAGTTGTTCATTCAGCTGTTTGGTCAGCAAACGTCCACTGCGCAAAACCGGCTTTCGAAACTCTGGAGTTACGTTGAGGAAGGGGGATCGTTTTTCCCACTGGTCGAAAAGGGTATTCCGGTGCTGGTCGGCGAGTACGGACTTGAGCAGGAAGAGGCGCGACGTTTTTTGCGCCGGGCCAACAGCCTGGCGAGCTATGTGCGGCGTCGGTTTATTGAACATCACGTGGAGAGGGACAAAGCCGGGTCGATAGGACCGTCCAGTGGTTTGATGTCGCTCGTTGACGGGCCGCAACTGGAGCGAATATTCGATCTGCAATTGAGAGCCAAGTGCCCCTCGGATTCTCTGGAGTCCATGTTCGGGCCTTCGGCGTATCTGGTCTTTTTGTATCGCTTGATTCGCGACTTGATCGAATCCGTTGGTGACGACACCCAGCTGCCGTTGCATGAGCGTCGCACGGATTTGATGACGTTGACGGTCGACAGTAAAGCGGTGAACGCGCCGGAGTCATCAGTCGACGTGATCGTACGCGTGCTACAGGCGTTCATCGCTGCGAACACGGTAGTTCCAATTGAACAGGCATTGATCACAGCACGCTATCCCAACGGTCTGCCGTATTACCAGCATTGGGTCACGGTTGATGGGGTTGCGGGTTTCAGCGGACGATCAGTGGGGGATTTTGCCAACATCGTTGACAGGAAATTCCCCAACTTCTTGCACTCCGCGTCCCTGACCAGGCTTGCCGCTGCTGCTCTGGCTCATGCCTCTCGGCTGGGCCCTTACCAGCAGCAGCTTCTTACTGAGGAATACACATATCCCGAGGATATGTATCAGTTCTATCTGGAGAACTTTGGCACCGAAGACACTGAGTATCTGAATCTCAATCAGATATTTTATTTGGCTCAACGTACAAATCTTGTGGCCGAGGAGATTACAAGTCTTTTTTCGGTTGGGGACTACGCGCCGCGGCGTTCGGCCAATGTGAATTACTCCAGTGAGCCCGATGTCCCGGAAGGCGGCCGATCCGGCTCGGTTTACATCAATGATAATGCTCACCCCGCTATCGGTATCACCACGCAGTCAGGGAATAGTTTTCATCGGATAATCGTTAATCCCAATACCCCAAGAGGCTTGAATACATTTGATCGACTCAACCGCAAGTTGCGCCTGGACAAATGGCTGAATCTGTCCCCTGAGCAGACTGACGCCCTGTTGGTGGCAGCGATCAGGGCGCAAGCGCGTGGAGCCGAAAAGCCTGAGGTGTGGGCGATTTCGGTCAACGTGATCCATGCATTGGGCCTGTTTCAGCGACTGCGTGAACGCTACAACTGCACGGCAGCGGATTTCGCCGTGTTTCTCGATGAACTGTCACTGTACGGTCGCGGTGATGCACTGTCGCAGTTCGATCAGGTCTTCAACAATCAAGATAATTATCGCGAGCCGCTGAGACTCGACGGCACACCGTTTGCGCTGATACCGACATCGGACCAAGACAATCTGACGGTCAGCCAGCTATGCAGTGGTTTGGGCATTGATCTTCAGACTTACCACTACCTGGCGTTGGCGATAGCCCAGGCTCATGATCTTACCGATAGTCTGGTGCGCAGTTCGCCGGTCATTTCCAGTTTTTACCGTCTGGTAAAACTGCCCCGGCTGTTGAATATCACGCCGATCGAAGGCGTGTTGATGCTCAGTGTGCTGGGGGGAGAAACCTGGCTCAAAGGGCTGGCGGGCACGCCGTGTATTGTCGACGTGGCGGGTGATGACAGCCGCATTGACGCCACGGCTGGCGATCCGGGTGTGCTGAGCCTGATCGAAGCCATGCAGGCCTGCGTGCAATGGTGCGAGCAAAGCAACATGTCGGTGCTGTGGATGTTGCAGCACGTGAGTGCACCACTGCGTCTGAGCGATTTCTCCCAGCAGGACCAACAGTTCTTCGACAAGATCGGCACCCTCCTGCCCAGCGCGCGGTTATCCAATAATTCTTTTCTCGTAGCCGGTATTCCGCCGGCCGGAGAAAGCGACTGGCTGGATTTACTGTCGATTGACAGTGAGGGGCTGGCGCCGGTTGTCGATGTCAATGGGCTGATACTGGCCACTGCCATGACGCCGGAGGATTATTCGGCCTTTGCCCGCGAGAAGCTTGAATGGGCCGTCAGGAACGGCCTGGACATTGAGGACGCCCAGGTCAGCGTCTTGGCCGAGATCATGCTCGCCGTTCTTCTGCAGGCCAGAGACGCTCAAGTGTCGCTGGTCAGGGAGTCGCTGGCAGTCTACGCCGGCATTGAGGGCGAATTGGCCGTTCTGGTGCTGAACTGGGTCGATGCTTCGGTGTACCAACTGTTGCGCCAGGTGTATGACCGCACTGACCTCGAACCGCCAGCGACGCAGCGCAGGCGCGACGAACCTTCAGATCCGTTACTCCAATTGCTGGCTGTTGTGCGCCAGCGCGCCGAAGTCGTTTCAATGCTGGGTTTGAGTGCGGCCCTGCTCCGGGATTATCTGGATTATGGATATGAGGCGTGGGTCGACCAAAGCATCATCGATCCCTCTCAAAAATATGAGTTCTCGGTGCGCATACTTTACGCGATGACCACGCTGACCCGCGCGTTCAGCATGAGTGCACAGCCGGAGCAGAAATTGCTGGACTATCTGCGTCAGGTCCATTCGCTTCCTGCCCGACCCAGCGAGGATGCATTGCGGATGGTGCAGCAGGCAGCAGCCATCAAACTGGCTGAATTCTTTGCCTGGAGCGCGCAGGAAGTCAGCGAATGTGTTCGCCATATCGATCCTGAAACCCAAGTGTTGAAAACCCTGGAACAACTGGATCTGCTGATACGCGTTTACCAGTTGTCGATGCAGACCGGTATGGATGCCCGGACCATTTTGCGGATCGGTACCTTGCCGGAGACAACCGATGCCAGCGAGGCCTATGCCCAGGCAGCTGAACTGGCTTTGCTCAGTCAGACCCAGACGCCTGTGCCTGTCGTGCAAGCACCGGGCGAACTGAAGCAGTTGGTCAGGATGACTTGCGCAGTAGAACCGACGGAAGTCTTCGCTAGTAAAAAAGATGAGAAAGCGATCATTACGATGACGCTCACCGACGCCCGAGGCGCAGCGTTGAAAGGCATCGCTGTTGATTGGCACTCCGAGCTAGGGACCATCAAATCGGGCATCACCGATCCCAATGGAGTCCTCACGGCTGAGTATTTTCCGGGCACAGTCTTGGGCACGGACAGCCTTTATTTTTCCATGAGCCTGCTCGAGCCTGAGTGGGCAGTGAGCATCAACGTCATCGCTCACGCCGAGAGCATGAGTTTCCCGACCGGGCTGATGTCTCCGGTGCCAACGGAGGTCGTGCCGCTTGGTCAGGAAATCACACTCTACGCCACGATGGTGGACCAGTACGCAAACCTTGGGGCCAACATGCTGGTGGACTGGGCCTGGGAAGGAGATACAGATCCCGAAGAACGACCAACGATCCGTCCGGCACAGGGTTTCACCAATCAGCAAGGTCAAACCACGGTTTATATCACCAGCGATTTCAGCGGTGAATTCGAAGTCGGTATACGCAGCCTGGCAAGCGGGTTGGGGACACTCTTCGAACCCATCAGGTTTGGGGTGACGCAAGGCCGCAGCCACTCGCTTGAACAAGCGTCAACGCCTTCCGCCAGTGACTCGGGAACCTCTTCCACGGAGCAAGGATCATGACATCGAACAACATTGGTCTGTTGCAGGAAAAACGTCGTACCGCGTTGCTTGAGTATTGCATCGGGCAAGTAAAGGCTGAGCGTTACCCGCCTTTGCGGACCCCGGAGGACGTGTTCGAATTGCTGCGCATCGACCCGTTGGACAGTGCTCGAGTGCAGACGTCGGGGGTGGCCGAAGCGATCAGTTGTGCGCAGCAATATATCAGTGCGGTGTACAACAAAATGGAGCCCGGTTTCGAAAACCACGAGTTTCCCCCTGAACAGCTGGAAAACTGGGCGCTGTACAACAACTACTCGGACTGGGCCGCAGTGCAGATGATCGCGCTCTACCCGGAAAACTACATCAATCCGTTCGTCCGTCAGCGTAAGACGGATCTGTTCAAGGCCCTTGAAAACAACCTCAACCAGGCCCGTTTGAACAGCGATTCGGTTCAAGCCGCGCTACAGCATTACTTGCAAGCCTTCGAACAGATCTGCGATCTGGATGTTGTCAGTGGCTACATGGACGGCACGACCCCGGAGCGCGCCGATTATTACTTTCTCGGGCGTCAGCGGGTGCCGCCGTTCCAGTACTTCTGGCGCAAGGCGCAAATCGAGATCACGCCCACATGTGTGGCCGTCAACCCGGCGGCGTGGAGTGAATGGAAAGCGGTGGATGTTCAACCTGCCGGGCGGGTGCTGGATATGCGTCCGGTGGTCTGGAATGGCCGACTGTGTCTGGTCTGGGCGCAGTGGCGGGACAAGGTCGGCGAGCTCATCAAAGCCGTCCCCGCGGATCCCTCAAAGGACGACAGATCCCGATTCGTGCCCCATCAGCTGGATATCAATGTGGCCTTCATGAGGCAGAACGGCCAGTGGTCGGCGCCTTTGAATTTACGCCATGGCGAGTTTGATGAGGATCTCTCTGCGGGTGCCCGGTTGATTGCAACCGTGTGGGTCGACTCTCAGAATCCCAAAGGCAAGCTCGGGGTATTGCTGGACAATGATAAAACCGGCACAGCTGCCTTGAAAGAGACCGCGATCATCGATGTGCTGATGCGCCCCGTTGTTGAAGACGGTGGTAACTGGCTGGAGCTGGCCAAGACTGAGCGATTTGTTTCTGCCTTGACGGTTCAGCACCCCTTGGGTCTTGAGGTTACTGTGGTCCCAAGTGAGTCACCGTCAGGCTCCATGGCAGCTTTTCTGGGGCTGAACGTCTTCGCCATGCGATCGGGTAGTAATGATGTGCTGACGGTTGAGGGTTTTTGCCGGCCCACAGGTTTGTCAGAGAAAAATACAAACTTTACCTTGCAGTTGGAAAATCCCGCCAATGGCGACCCCACGCCGGTGAAGCGTGCGGTGTCGACAGCCGGCGGTTGGACAATGAATTTTTTGGGTACTTTCACTCGACCAAAGGGGACGTGGAGCAACGTCAGGTTCACTCTAAAGAACGATACTGACGGCTTTGGCGGTAAACAGTTTGCCCTGACGATTGTCGACCTCCCGTATTTCCTCCCGCCAACGCTGCTTAAAAACACCACGGATGCCGCCCAGTTCCTCGACTTTCAACTGGGTGATGACTGGGCGTTGCGATACGTTCGGCTCAATTCGCTGTTCGGCCCCGAGCTGGTCACGCGCTCCACTGTCTCTGCGGCGACTCTGATTAATTTGGACTCCCAGCATCTGTCAGAGCCGCCGCCTACCAATGTTGATTTCGAGGAGCGCAACGGCGCTTTCGACGGTGCCAACGGGCTGTTTTTCTGGGAGCTGTTTTTCCATCTGCCGCATTTGATCGCGACACGCTTGCGTGATGAAGAGCGGTTTGCCGAAGCCCAGACGTGGTTGCATTTCATTTTCGATCCCCGGGCCCCTGCCGACAGCAGCTCGGTACCCGAGAAACCACGTTTCTGGCGCTGCCGCCCCTTGATCAACGATCTGGGGCATGCCGGTTGTGAAGCCGCAGCGCCCGCCGACCCGGATGCGATTGGATATTCGGCGCCTGTGCATCTGAGGCTGCTGATGTTCATCGAATATGTGAAGAACCTCATGGCCTGGGGGGACTGGCATTACCGCCAACTGACCCGCGAAAGCCTGGTGGCGGCGAAGCTGTGCTATGTACAAGCGGGATCATTGATGGGCAAACCGCCTCTGACTCAAACGGTGAACTTGTGGCAGACCGCGACGCTGGGGAACCTTCTGGCCCAAAGTTGCACGCGTACGGCACTGGAAGCGTTCGAGCAGACATTGAATTACAGCCTGGCAGATGTTCCGGGCGGCTCCGATACGGCTCCCATGCTGGGCATGTTGGGGTGTCCGCCGTTCAGGGCACCCATCAATGATGAGTTGTTCGCGTGGTTCAACGAGCCGCAGTACCGCATGAACAACTTGCGCAACAACTTGACCATTGATGGCAAGCCCATGCTCCTGCCGTTGTTCAACCCACCGACTGACCCGAACCAATTGCTGCGCGCTCTGGCCGCAGGTGGTGTCGGTGGTGCCAGACCGATGGGCGGACGGCTGGTGGTGATTGCGTTTCGCTGGCGTACGATCTTCGAGGTTGCCTTGCGTGCGGTGCAGGTCTTGCAGGATTACGGCAGCCAAGTACTCAATCTGCTTGAGCGGCGTGATCGTGCCGAGCAGGAAGAGCTGCAGCAAAACCATCTGGTGGAGTTGGGCAACTACGCCAAAACCGTGCAGGAGCAATCCATCGCTCAGTTGGAAGCGAGCATGACGGCGCTCGAGCAGAGCCGGACAGTGGCCCGGGAACGGGCTGCTGCTTACGCAGCCCGCTATGACGAAAACGTGTCGGCTGTCGAATATCAGGTCATGGCAAACCTGGACCAGTCCAAAGAGCTGGCGCTGACTGCCAAAATCCTCAAACCGGTAGGCGCGGCCTTGGCGGCCGCGCCCAATATCTTCGGTATGGCGAACGGCGGGTTTCGTATCGACAAAGTTACGGATGCCATCTGCTTTGGCCTGGAGATAGCTTCGTCGATGCTGCAAATCGATGCCGACAAGCAAGCCACCACCGAAGGTTATCGCCGTCGCCGCAATGAATGGGGGCTGCAACGCGATCAGGCGCTGGCAGAAATCGCGGCCATCGATGCGCAAATCGTCGCGCAGAACCATGCGGTTGATGCGGCTAGAACCAACCTTGCGCAAACGCTGCGAGCTAACGCTCAGGCGCTGACGATGTACAACTATCTTAAAAAGCGCGCAACCAATGCCGAATTGTTCGGCTGGATGCTGGGCCAGCTCAAGGCCTTGCACTATCAGGCTTACGACGCGGTGGTCAGTCTTTGCCTCAGCGCGCAAACGGCGATGAGCGCCGAAACCGGCGATTACGATTCACATATTCCCTTGCCGCAGGTCTGGCAGGATCAACGCCACGGTTTGACTGCTGGCGAGCATCTGCGCGCGCACCTGCTGCGTATGGAGCGTGAGTACTTGCAACGCACCGAGCGACGGCTTGAACTGGTGAAAACCATCTCGTTGCGTCGCCTGTTCAATGACGCAACTGACCCTCAGGGCGTTGGTGGTTGGGAGGCTGCATTGGCGCAATTGCAGACGACCGGCTCGCTGGAGTTCAGACTGACGCAATTGCTGTTCGATCGGGATTATCCGGGACATTACTGCCGGCAGATCAGTTCGGTGGAAGTCGACTTGCCAGTGCTGACGGGGCCTTTCGAGGACGTGCGCGTGACCTTGCTGCAGGTTGGCAGCATGACCGCCAGCCGGGCTTCGGTGCAGTCAGTGCAGTACTTGCATAAACCTGATCCTGGGGAAGTGGCCCCTTCCGATGTGCTGTTCAACTTGCGTCCGGGCCAGCAGATCGCCCTGTCGGTGGGGATTGCCGACAACGGCATGGCGGCGGCGAAGCCAGACGAAGGTTTGCTCTTTCCATTTGAAAATACCGGTGCGGTGTCTGCCTGGGAGCTGAAATGTCCATGGCATAACGAACCGCCGCAGAAGGCCATGCTGCGCTCGATGAACGATTGCATCTTGCGCATTCGCTATACGTGCAAGAGCGGAGATCAGTCGTTTACCGATTCGGTGAAGGAGTTGGTCAATGCAGCACAAGCAAGAGCGTCTGGCCGGCAAGGGCAAGGGAGTGCGCAGTCATGAATAATCCTATCGTTCAGGTCAATGAAAACCTGGTGTGCAACGGTGATTTCGAAGAAAGGTTCGAATGTTGGGCAAGGACGGGTGCGGTTGCCATAGGCCTGGCGTATTACGACAACACGCCTGTCAAACACATCAAAGCGCCGAAGGGCACGGGTGTCACGCAGGACGTCACACTTCCAAGAGATCCTGATGGCAATGGTGCTTATTGGCTGAGTTTTCTGTGGGAAAGCAGTTTCAGCCAATCAGGCTGGGTGAGGATTTCTCAGGGAGAAATCGAGCATTACCGCATCGAACTCAAACCCGTCGGTAAACCTGATCAGGCACAACATCGCGAGGGTCTCGGATCAGGGCCAGAGAGGCGATTCAGTCCGACCCTGCATGAAGTGCAACTGACATCGGACATCTCAAGCTCAAAGCCGCTGCGCATCGAAATATACAGCTCGACAGAATCTTCAAGTCCATTTGGCGAACTCTGGGTTACACGCGTCAAAGTCGAGTTGAAACTCGCGCCACTTGAGTTGCAGGAAATTGAGCTGGACGGCGTGTCGTTTCTGCCCTTGCGCAAAATGTACCTGTGTCAGGGCGCTAGCAGGGGCGGAGCTTTTGGCAGCAATGCATTGATCACGCCCCACGTACTCGGTTTTGTACCTGTGCCGGATAACCCTTGGGACGGCACCCCGGTTGAATTGAGCATCGACAATAACCCGCAGGGCGCGATTGTCGCGACGCCTGCTTGGGACACCCAGCAATCGCTGGACGTGCCATGGACGCTCGATTGCCCGTTAATCGATGATCAGGACTACGAATTCACCCTGAGCTTGCGCAACCGTTACACCGCGCAGGCCTACGAGATCCCCGTATCGCTGGGGCATCATCGACTGATTTTTCGTGAGGTGGTCGAGGCCGCTTACTACCCGTTGATTGAGCAAAGTGTCCGTTTGGGTGTGCAAGTAGCGTCGTATTACACCGGCCAGCCATTTGCCGGGCTTACGGTGAACTGGGCGACCGCCGAGCATGGGGTGTTGGCGGCTACCGTTACTGGTGAACAAGGTTGGGCTTACTTCGATTATGAGGCGAAGGCAGCAGGGGACTTCGTTATTGAAGCCTCTGTGGTCAGCCTTTATTACCAGCAGGGTGTGTGGACTCAGACGTTTGACGTACTGGTACTGGGCGAGGATCCATGGGCACGGTTGACTGTCCGTGAAAACAACGAAATCAGGGACTGGATTGATAACAGTTATCCGAACCGGGGTTCTACCCATTTCATTGATGTAATGCTAGAGACCAACAGTCGTCTGCGAGGCAGCGACTTCTATTTGCATTGGCACGGTGACAAGCCAGGGCAACTGGGTGTCGTGGTCAGTCCGCCACTGGAAACATCGGTGCCCATGCCGATCGATGGAGGGGGCACTGCATCCTGGACGCTAAACTGCGAAGACCGGCGCGACGGGATATTCGAGTTGTCACTGGTCTGCTCGAAGCTGTTGTTGCCGTCGCCCAGAAAACGCATGTCGCTGGCGCGCAACAGGATCAGGATCAAAGAGGTACGCCAGGCCGAGAATAGTCCGGTGGTGGAGGAACACGAAAGTGCGTACCTGCGCTTGCAAGTGGTGCATGTTACTGATCAGGGCGACGGCGAACCGGTGATCGGTGCGCTGGTCGAGTGGCAAACCGCCGACAGCGTCGTGCAAAGCCAAACGGGAAGCGGTGGTTGGGGGAGCCTGAAGTTTTACACCAGAGAACCCGGGACTCATGCGATCACCGCAGCGGTCCGGGCGCATGAATCTGCTGCGCCGCATGAGTGCGAATTCAGCGTGACCGCGATGGCCAGGAGTTCTTGGAAAGACAAGGTCAACATCACATTTGATCGTGGTCTGATCAACCAGGATCGAGGGGTTGCCTGCAAACGAGGTCTCACCCATTCCCTGGAGGTCACTGCCCTCGCCGGCAGTCCTCTTATCGGCAAGGAAATTACGTTGGCATGGGGTATCGACGAACCAGGCATCGGGCTGGTGGTGAGTGAACTTGGCGAGCCCAGGGTATTGCGGGCAGATGAACCGCTGATCTGGACCCTGAGCTCTGAATTCGCCAAGAGCCGCAGCAGCATGTTCGGACTGCGGTTGTTGACCAATTCACTGGAAGATCGAGAGTTGCTCGGCCGCTTGGTTTCACCGGACATTTACGATGAATTCACTCTGGAACTGGATCATATGAGCACCGACCGAGGTCAGTCGCTGTATCCCTGCCTGGGGGCCGTACACCGGTATATTTTCAGAACTAACGCACTGAGTGCCCTGGTGGGGCTTGCCATGGATTTGCAATGGAACGGAACTCCAGCGTCAGAGTTGGATATCGTTCTCGACCCGCCTCCACATAGCCACAATGTTATTGATGAAAGTGGCATGACCTGGACACTGGATTGTTCAGATAGTCGGGGGGGCGGGGCGTTCGGTCTGAAATTCTTGACGTGGGATGGCTCGACGGATGTCACCAGAATGCACTTGGGCCACAACAAACTCAGCATTGAAACCGTACGTGAGTCTGCCGTTTTCCCGATCGTGGGTCAGGATCCAGCATGGATGTGGGCGAAAGTACGTTCGGATTTCTCGCAAGCTGCCATGGTTCAAGTGCCAACTCAGTGGAAGGTGGATGGTCATTCTGAAGAACATGTGACTGCTGACGATGGCTGGGCAGGCTTTGCGTATGGGGCAACCACAGGCGGATCGGCAACGGTTGAGGTGTCTGTCAGCAGTCCGTATGACAATGCTACAGATACACGTTCGATGGAGATCTGTTCGCTGGCCGACGATCCATGGGCTCGATTGCAGTTCAGTATGGACAACGGGCCTGCACAGCCTTTCGGCCAGGACACCGGTTTTGCGCGACGCAAACTGACCCATAGAATCGACGTAACTGCCCCGCAAGACACCTTCTTGTCCGGTCGAAATTTGACGCTGGGCATGGTCGGCACCGGGCCTGAGGCACTCGGCATTCGTTTTACTCAGCCAGTACTCGGTTTGCCAAGGGTCTTTAGCCGCGAGGCGGGATTCACCGATTCCTTCATGGTCGATGACAAGCGTAACGGCAGTTTCGGCTTGTTTCTGGCCTGCGAAAGCCTGGCTCGATGGTCACCTGTCAATGCAATGTCGGTGGGTGAAGGCGCGCAAGTGGTGAAGATCGCCGAGCGTTCGAGGGTTAGCCAGACGCTGTACTGGGGCGAGGCTGTGTCCGAGCAGATCACCGTTGTTTCGACCATCAGCGGCAGGCCGATGGCGGGGATGAATGTTGTCTGGCGCACTCCGGATCTTGGCGAGGTGACGACGACCACCAACTTCTACGGCGAGGCGCGGATCCGCTTTGTGCCCAGGACTCCCGGAGCGGCGCAACTGACCGCGACGGTGGGGGATGCGCAGTATTCGGAATCGATTTCATTGCCGTATTTCCTGCATGAACCTCGACAGATCAAGGAACTGTTCAGCGATGATCTGACCGGTTATCCGGGGCAGGAAGTTTCAGCCCGGGTTTACGTCGTCTCGGCCATTACCGGTAATCCCTTGGCAAACGTTGAGGTCAATTGGGAATTCCCTGGAGTCGACATCGCGCCGACGACAACCGATAGCGAAGGTATCGCCAATGTTGTGTTCCGACTTTCGGCTCTTCAACCCGGTCTTCTCGATGCAGGCGTTCGGGGGGGCTTGGCTGGATGGGAGGTCAGTTCGATTCCTTTTACGCTTAAAGCGCACGAGCGAATGATGACTGAGATCAGAGGCAGTGGCAGTTACCCGGTGGATCAATCTGTGCCTGTCTCGTTCAGGATCGTCTCGATCCCCGACGGCAAGCCGATTGTCGGTCAGAAAGTTCTCTGGGGACTGAACAGTGTTCCCGATGGCTCATCATTTTCAACGGAAGATGGATGGGTGAGAAAAAGTTATTCGTCGCAAGGAATGGTTGGCTACAAGACCATTCGTGCTTCTGTTGTCGATGAGCAGGGGGCGGTACTTGATGAGGAAGTATTCCGGCTTCAATTCTTTGACTCGGAGTTGCCTTGAACCTCGTACAGAAATCAGTAGGGGGTCATGCGGTTCCGCTCCTTTTCCAACTGAGATACTGCGTCACCAGTTCGGCCCCCAACTCTGCGGGCCGGACATCCACCACCGGAACGCCATGAGCGCTCAACCGCTCATGGAGTTCTGCCCGCTCATTCAGGTAACTCACCGTGCCGCAGTAAGCCAGCGCTTCGGGCAGCGTTTGCACCGTGGTCTGGCGTAACGTGTCCAGCGTTTCTTCGCGCAGACTGGCGACCAATACCCGATGTTGTGCGCTCAGGCGTTTGACCGCGCTCAGCAGTTCCTCATCGTCCTCATCGCGCAGGTTGGTTACCAGCACCACCAAGGCCCGACGCTTCTGTCGCGTCAGCAGTTGATTGGCGGCGGCCTGATAGTCGGCAGGGCGCTGCGTGCTGTCGAGGTCATAAACCGTGTTCAGCAGTACGTTCAGTTGCGCGCTGCCTTTGACCGGCGCGAGATGGCGTGGGTGATCGCTAGCGAAGGTACTCAAACCCACCGCATCGCCCTGACGCAAGGCCACATAACTGAGCAACAGGCAGGCATTGAGCGCGTGGTCGAAGTGCGACAGTTCATCGTCCTGGCTGCGCATGCGTCGGCCACAGTCGAGCATGAGGATAATCTGCTGATCGCGCTCGTCCTGATATTCACGGGCAATCGGTGAGCGTTGGCGTGCGGTGGCTTTCCAGTCGATCTGGCGCAGGCTGTCGCCTTCACGAAATTCGCGCAGTTGGTGAAATTCCAGGCCCTGACCGCGACGTTGCCGCTGGCGCACGCCGAGCTGGCTGAGCCAATTGTCCACCGCCAGCAGTTCGCCGCCATAAAGTCTGGCGAAATCCGGATAGACGCGGGTGTTGTCGATCACGTCGAGCAAGCGCTTGCCTGACCATAATCCCAACGGGCTCGGCAGGTTCACTTCGCAATGCTCGAAGCTGAAATGGCCGCGTTGCAACGGGCGCAGGCGATAGCTGATCTGGCTGGTTTGACCGGGCTGCAGCTCGACGTTCAGTGGCAGGTTTTCAAAACTCAGGCCATCCGGCACATGGTCGAACAGCTCAATGTTCAGTGGCATGGCAAAGTCATGTGCAACCTTGAGTTGCACCTCACCCCAGCGCCCGAGCGCCAGACTGCCGGGCATCTGCCGTGTGATGCGCAATGCCGGCAGACGCTTGAGGCGCAGGGCGTCGAGCGTCGCCAATGCCAGCAGTGCCAGCAGCAATCCCCAGTTGATTGAAATCAGGCTGGCCGGGAGGTCGATCTGCAATGCCTGCAAGGTGCCCAGCAGTGTGCCGATGAGCAGCAGCAGAGCCAGCCAGATCAGCAGCAGGCGCGAGGGTTTCACAGGCGCGGCGCCGGAACTTGGTCGAGCAGTTGCAGCAGTACCTGATCGACTTGCAAACCTTCTATGTCCAGTTCTGGCGCGATGCGCACGCGGTGGCGCAGCACGGCCAGTGCGCAGCCCTTGATGTCATCGGGAATCACGAATTCGCCGCCGCGCAACAAAGCGCGGGCACGGGCGCAACGCACCAGCGCAATCGAGGCGCGTGGCCCGGCGCCAAGGGTCAGCCCCGGCCAGGTGCGCGTGCTGCGCGCCAGACGCACGGCGTAATCGAGCACCTGATCGTCCAGCGGCAAATCGCTGGCAATACGCTGCAAGGCCTGCAAGTCCTTGGCTTGCAACACCGTGCGCAGCGGCTGCACATCGAGCATGTCGGCGCGGGTCGAGCGGCTGACCTGACGCACCATGTTCAGCTCCTGATCGGCGTCGGGGTAGTCCATGCGCACCTTGAGCATGAAGCGATCAAGCTCGGCTTCGGGCAGTGGGTAAGTGCCTTCCTGTTCGATCGGGTTTTGCGTGGCAAGAACCATGAACGGTTGCGCGATGGGCAGGGCACGACCTTCGAGTGTGACCTGACGCTCCTGCATGGCTTCGAGCAGTGCCGCCTGGGTTTTCGCCGGGGCGCGGTTGATTTCGTCGGCCAGTAACAGGTTGGTGAACAACGGGCCTTTGCGCAGCTTGAACTGCTCGGTGTGCAGGTCGTACACGGCGTGGCCGGTGACGTCGCTGGGCATCAGGTCCGGGGTGAACTGAATGCGCGCGAACTCACCGCCGAAACACCGCGCCAAGGCACGCACCAGCAGGGTTTTGCCCAGACCGGGAACGCCTTCAAGCAACACATGGCCGCCGGCGATCAGCGCGGTCAGCACGTCGTCGATCACCGCGTTCTGGCCGATCACGGCTTTGTGCAATTCGCCGCGCACCGCTTGAGCCAATTGACTGGCGCGCTGGCGTTGCTGGGCGGCGTGGCTGGCGCTGCCGGGCTCGATCTGTTCAGTCATAGCGTGTTCCTCAAGGTTTGCAGGTGGGCGACCTGGCGGCAGAAATCGGCACTGGATAAGCGCCGATCCGACACCGGGCTCAGGGCCTGGCTGATGGCGCGGGTGGGTTGTCGGGTCAGGCGCGACAACGCCAGCCATTGTTCGGCAACGTTCAATTGATCAAAGCCGGGGTGACGGCGACGGGCGCGGCGCAGCACATCCTGTTGCAGTGCTTGCAGCAGCGCCTGCTGGCCGTTGTGGCGCAACAGAAAATCGGCGCTGGCGCGCAGGTGTTCCTGCAATTGTCGGCGTCCACTCGGGGCGGGTAATTGCAGTGGGCCGTGACGCACGCCGACATGCCAGAGCCACAGACCGATCAACGCGAGCAAGGCGACAATGGCTTGCGGGAAGTAGCGCCAGAGCAAGCTCAGCAGGCCATCGTGCTCGGTGTTGTAGATCAGCGTGACATCGGTGTCAGCGCTCAGATACCAGAGCAGCCAGGCATTGTCGTATTGGCTGATGGTCTTGTTCTTCCACAACTCGGCGTCGGTGACCACGGTGATCGTGCCAAGGCTATAGGGCAGTTGCATCATGTGCGTGGCCTTGGCGCTGTTGGCCCAGGCTTGCGCGAGGTTCTTCGGGTCGTCGAGGTGGAAGTCGGTGTCGAAGCCGGCGTAGGCCGGTGCGTTTTCGTCTTCCAGATAGAGTTTGGTCAGTTTCGGGAAGCGCTCTGGTTCAGCGTCTGCGGGTACGTCTTTCAGATCCTTGCTCAGGGATTGATGCAGTTGCACGCGATCGAGCAACAGATCGTTGCTTTGTTTGCTCTGCTCATCCCACAGCGACTCGGCGACGAACACCAGTCGCCCACCGGCCCGGGTCCAGTTCAACACTTGGTCAACCTGACGCGGGGTCATGCGTGAGCGGTCGTTGAACAACAGCAACGTGTGGCGGCGTGGATCGATATCGGGGAGAGCCGCGAGGCTTTCGGCATGGCTGACGTTGAGCCCGCGTTCACGTAAAAACAGCTCGGCGGCCAGATACGGATTGGCTTGCGCGGCGGGAGAGGGGCCGTGATCGACTTCTTCCTGATAAGGCGTGGCGTTGAGGTAGAGGAACACGCTCAGCGTGCCGATCAACAGGGCGATCAACGCAGCCACCCACCACAGTGTCCGGCGATTCAACGGGCGGCTCCGGGACCAAACAAGGCACGCCAGCCATCGCACAGCTCCTGCTTCAAGGGGGCTGCCGGGACGCGATGCCCATAGGCCATGTTCTGCCAATGGGTGGTCAGGCTGCGGCTGAAGGCGAGCAGTTCCGGGCGTTGCAATTGTTCAACGTGCGCGAGTACCTGAAGTTCGGTATCGGCGGGTTTCAGGGTCATATCGAAGTCGTGGAGCAGATGGCTGAGCAGCCCTCGATACAGCAGGCCCAGCGCTGCACGGGGTTGGCTTGGCCAGAGTTGTTCGGCGCTGCCTGCAATGTCGTCAGGCAAGGTGTCGCGGTTCAAATCCAGGCCGAAGGCTTGTTGCGGCAGCGCGCGTTTCGGTTTGGCAGACAGTCTGGGGCGGCGGCTGACGAACGCTTGCAGATAGTCGCGATAACGCCAGATCAGCCAGCCGAACGCAGCAATCACCGTGCCCCACAACAGCACTTCAATAATCTTCGCCAGTCCATTCAAGTGTTGCCCGTCGAGCCAGCCCAAAAGGGTTTTCAGCCACTGCGGCGCTTCACCCGGTGTTTGCGCTTGGGCAGGTTTCGCCGGGTCGTCGCTAAAGCGATAGCGGGTGACGGATTCCTTGTTCTTGAACGGCGGTTGCTCAAGCAGTGCCTTGATGCTGTCCCGTGAGGCCTGACTGGTCAGAGGCTGATTCAACAGTCGCGGTGCCTGTGGACTGTCATCCGGTTCATCAGCCCAGGTCGAAGGCACATTCGGCAGCACCAGAAAAACTGCCAGCAGCACTCCCAATACACCGTTGTTCAGGCGCTGTCGCAAGCGACGAAACACCAGTTCGATATCCCAGGCTTCCAGTTGTGTGCGCCGGTTCAGATAAAGACTGAAGCCGCAGGCGACATAGATCGGCTCCCACACCACCAGCACCAGCGCGTAGAAGGCATTGGTCAGGTGTTCGAGCCAGCGCCAGTCTTGATCCGCCGCGAGTATCAGCGACTGCCAGCTCCAGTCCGTTTCGATTTGCTGCGGCAGCAGCATGTAGAACAGCACCATCAGGCCGATCCACAACGCGGTTTCCAGGTGCACGCCGATGATGGTCAACCACTGCGCTTTACCTGCGTTGCGTTGCAGGAGCACGTGCAGACGCTGTTGTCTGGCGCTGCCGTCGAGGCCCTCGAGTTGTACCACCGGCAGCAGGAAGCTGCGGCTGAAACTCAGACGGCGCCAGGTCAGGCTGGCCAGCAGTTGCGGTTTGAGCAGGCGCGGCCATTCGCGCAGGGCTTGCTTGAGTGTCGGCGTTTCGCCAAACAGCGCTTTCGACAGGATATACAGCGGCAGGCGTTCATACGCCGGTTTCAGCCACCAGAAGATAAACACCGCCAGTGACGGCGAATCCCACAGCAACAGACTGAGCAAGGCGAACAGCGGCAGGGTGACAATCGCCCAACTGGTCATCAGCAGACGCCGATGTTGCTGGCTCATCAGCACGCCCAGGTCCATGGCTTCCCAGGTCGTGCGCGGGCGAATCACCACAGTGGCGTCACTCAGGCGCATGGCGGGTCCTTCCGGCGAACAACAGATAGACCGCGACCAGAGCCCAAAGCGCGGCGCCGACCAGATACTTGGTCAGTGGTGTGACGCTGGTTTTCGACGACCAATAAGCTTCGATAAACGCGGCAATCAACAGGAACAACATCACGCCGCAGACCAGCAACACGCTTTTGCGTGCGGCGCGTTTCAGCGCTTCGCTGCGGGTCAGCCGCCCGGGCGCGATCAATGCCCAGCCGAGTTCCAGGCCGGCGGCCCCGGCGAGGGCGATGGCACTGAGTTCAAAGGCGCCATGGGCGATGACGAATGACCAGAAGGTCTGGCCGAAACCGATCTCGCTGAGGTGCCCGGCCACCGCGCCGATGACCATGCCGTTGTAAAAAAGAAAGAACGCACTGCCGACGCCTAGCAACAAGCCACTGGCGAAAGTCTGAAAGGCAATGCCGATGTTGTGCATCACGTAGTAACCGAACATCACCCAGTCTTCGCTGGCCGCGCGTTCGGCGGGGCGCCCGAGGTGTCCGGCGACCGGGTCGTACATGCCTTGCATCTCGCGCACCTGATCGGCGGGGATCAGGTTGTAGACCAGTTCGGGAAAGAAATACACCAACACGCCGACGCCCATCAGGCTGCCGAAGAACAGCAGGCTGGCGACCAGCACAAAGGGCCATTCGGCACGGACCAGGCGGGGGAAGTCGGCGAGGATGAAACTCAGCAGATTGGCGCCGAGTCGACTGCGGTGACGGTAAAGCTGTTGATGCCCGCGCAGCACTTGTTGTTGCAGCGAATCAATGAGGAAACTGCTGTAGCCGCGTTCCTGCGCCAACGCCAGATGCTGGCAAAGCCGGCGGTAGGCTTTGGGGAAACCGGCGACTTGCGAGGTCTCCTTGCCGCGCTCAAGGCGTTCAAGGGCCAGTGCAAAACGGTCCCATTCGGCCTTGTGCCGCGTTTCGAAAAGGCTTTGTTTCATGTCGGGCCCAACAAGCCGCGAGCGATGCCATTGAGTTCAGCCACAGCCTTGGGCGCAGAAATGTGCAATGGCTGGGCGAGCAGGGCCGCCAGTTCATTGACCCGTGCAGGCGATAACTCTCCTTGGCGCTCGGCAAAGCCCAGCACGGCGCGTTGTTCGGCGAGTGTCAGGGGCACCGGTGAGCGTCGAGGTTCGGCATCAGACAGTTGCGGACGACTGAGCGGGCGTTCGCTGTAGACCACCAATGTGCCGGCTGCGATGTCGCCCAGACGTTTGAAGGTCGGGTGTTGCAGGCAACTGATGGCGCCGAGGAAGTAACCGAATGGCAGCAGATCGACAAAGCGCAGCAGGTTGCGCAGCAGGGAGGCCGACCAGCCGATGGGGGTGCCGTCATCGTGCACCACGCGAAGCCCCATCCATTGTTTGCCCGGCGAACGTCCCTGACGCAGCACTTCAAAGAGCACCATGTACCACCAACTGATCGCGAACAGCAAAAGCGAGCCGAGGCCCATGCCGAGCTTGCCGAGAAATGCCAGCACGATAAACAGCACGCCCATGAGCACGCCGCGGAGGCCCAGATCAATCGCGAAGGCGATGGACCGCACCATCAACCCGGCCGGACGCAAGGGCAAGTCGATGCCTTCCGGTGTTTCGACCTGATGCCGCGTATCCAGCGGCGGGGCCAGCGATGCTTTCCTTGGCGGTGCTGTGGGTTCGAGCATGGGCTACCTGATGTTCGCCTGTTCGGGGTGCAAGGGAACCCGATGCTAGCAGCCTCTCGGGGGAAAACGACATAACTATGTATTGCACCGCGTGTGGCGCGAAGTGCTTGAATGACGCAAGGCTGGCCGCCACCGCGGTTGAACGCCTAGACTTTGCCGATCTTCAGTTCAGGAACCGCCCGTGACTTCCATCTTCTGGTACGACTACGAAACCACTGGCATCAATCCCCGTTGCGACCGTCCGCTGCAGGTTGCGGGGATTCGCACCGACCACGACCTCAACGAAATCGATGAGCCGGTCAACCTCTACTGCCAACTCAGCGAAGACATCCTGCCGCACCCGGCGGCGTGCGTGATCACTGGCATCACCCCAGGCCAACTCGCCGAAAAGGGTTTGAGCGAAGCCGATTTCATGACCCGGGTGCACGCGCAACTGGCCGCCCCTGGCACTTGCGGTGCGGGTTACAACACCTTGCGCTTCGACGACGAGATGACGCGCTACAGCTTGTATCGCAATTTCTTCGATCCTTACGCCCGTGAATGGCAGGGCGGCAACAGTCGCTGGGATCTGATCGACGTGGTACGTGCCGCCTGTGCGCTGCGCCCGGAAGGCCTGGTCTGGCCGACCGATGAAGAGGGGCGGGTAACGCTCAAGCTCGAACGTCTGACGGCCGCCAACAATATTGATCATGGCAATGCCCATGAAGCGTTGTCGGACGTGCGCGCGACCATCGCCCTGGCGCGGTTGATCCGCGAGAAACAGCCAAAACTGTATGACTGGCTGTTCCAGTTACGCAGCAAGCAAAAAGTCATGGATCAGATTCGCCTGTTGCAGCCTTTGGTGCACATTAGCGGGCGATTCTCGGCGGCGCGCAGTTATGTCGGTGTGGTGCTGCCGCTGGCCTGGCACCCGAAAAACCGCAACGCCTTGATCGTCTGCGACCTGCACCTTGATCCGCAGGGCCTGCTCGACCTGGATGCACACGCCTTGCGGCAGCGTCTGTACACCCGTCGTGACGATTTGCTGGAAGGTGAGTTACCAGTGCCGCTCAAGCTGATTCATATCAACCGTTGCCCGGTGGTGGCGCCACTGTCGGTATTGCGTGCACAGGATCAGCAACGGTTGGGGTTGGACATGGCGCTTTATCAGGCGCGAGCGCTGCGACTAACTGACGCACAACAAGTTTGGAAAGATAAAGTGGCGGCAATTTATGCCAGCGAAGATTTCACCCCGAGCGAGGATCCGGAACAACAGTTGTACGACGGATTTATCGGTGACCGCGACCGGCGTCTATGTGAGCAAGTGAGAGCGGCCGATCCTGCTCAATTAGCGCAAGAGCAATGGCCTTTCGATGATGAACGTTTGCCTGAATTACTCTTTCGCTATCGAGCACGCAACTTTCCTGAAACGTTGACTTTTGAAGAGCAAGAGCGCTGGAGAATATTTTGTCAGCAACGGTTGTCCGAGCCGGAATGGGGCGCACCGAATACCTTTCAATCTTTTACAGAGAGCGCAGAGCAATGGACGCTTAATGCCACGCCGGAGCAGAGAGTGGTTCTCAATGAATGGCAGAATCATGTCCAGGCATTACGCAAACGATTGAATCTTTGAAATCGAACATGACCGGGTCTAAATCCCAGGCATAAAAAAACGCCAGCATTGGCTGGCGTTTCTTTTTTCGCGGATCGCTCTGCGAAGGCGCTGCGGCTTAGCCCAGCAGGGTAGCCCAGCCTTCAACCACGTCACCGCCCCACTTGAGTTTCCACTCTTTCAGAGTCTTGTGGTTGCCACCTTTGGTTTCGATGACTTCTCCGTTGTGCGGGTTTTTGTATTGTTTAACTTTGCGAGCACGCTTGGTGCCGGTAGTTTTTACTGCGCCGCCGCGTGGGGCTTTGGTTTTCGAATCCGGATCCAGCAGCGCGATGATGTCACGCAGGGATTTGGAGTATTCGCCCATCAGGGTGCGCAGCTTGCCTTCGAATTCCAGCTCGGCTTGCAGTTTGTCGTCTTCGGACAGGTTCTTCAAACGGGCTTGCAGCTCTTTGATAGCTTCTTCGGTGGCGCGATATTCGTTGATCAAGGACATGATTACTACCTTAGTAAAGTGCTGAATGGCAGGGACAGTGCCGCAATAATAGTCAGGCTGTTTCATCAAGTAAACATTTAACCGGCGTTTTTATTTAAATTAGTTACGGGATTTAGCTGCAGATTGAATGTTCAGTTAAATAATGTGATGCAGTCATCACGGATATTCACAGTTATCTGATCAAACAATGATCGCCCTGCGCACAAAAATGTGCGTCAGGGGCCGCGTCGATGCCTGCGTTCATCAATACTGCAGTTTTCCTGCGCAGTCGCTAGAATGGCGGCCTTTGCGAAGTTCTGGAGTTCCCCCTCATGCGCACTTTTCGGCTGGTGATTTCTTGCCCGGACCGCGTTGGCATTGTTGCCAAAGTCAGTAATTTTCTGGCAGCCCACAATGGCTGGATCACTGAAGCAAGCCACCACTCGGATAATCAGGTCGGCTGGTTCTTCATGCGTCACGAGATTCGTGCCGATTCGCTGCCGTTCGGTATCGACGTATTGCGCGAGAAGTTTGCGCCGATCGCCGAAGAGTTCTCGATGGACTGGCGCATCACTGACACCGAGCAGAAGAAGCGCGTTGTGCTGATGGCCAGCCGCGAATCCCATTGCCTGGCTGACTTGTTGCACCGTTGGCACAGCGACGAACTGGACTGCGAAATCTCCTGCGTCATCTCCAACCACGACGACCTGCGCAGTATGGTCGAGTGGCACGGCATTCCTTATTACCATGTCCCGGTCAATCCACAGGACAAGCAACCGGCGTTCGCCGAAGTGTCGCGTCTGGTCAAACAGCACGACGCTGAAGTGGTGGTGCTGGCGCGCTACATGCAAATCCTGCCGCCGGAACTGTGCCGTGAATACGCACACAAGGTCATCAACATTCACCACAGCTTCCTGCCGTCGTTCGTGGGCGCCAAACCGTATCACCAGGCCTCTCTGCGCGGCGTGAAGCTGATCGGTGCGACCTGCCACTACGTGACCGAAGAGCTGGACGCCGGTCCCATCATCGAGCAGGACGTTGTCCGCGTCAGCCACAGCGACAGCATCGAAGACATGGTGCGTTTCGGTCGTGACGTCGAGAAAATGGTATTGGCTCGCGGCTTGCGTTATCACCTGGAAGACCGGGTGCTGGTGCACGGCAACAAGACCGTGGTGTTCTGATCGAACTCACGCATGCTTGAATATCGAAGGGCCTGGGCGTTCAATCGCTCCAGGCCCTTCGCCGTTTCAGCCCTTGAGGAAATGCCATGAGCGATCCACTGGACAAAGCCACTTCCAAAGCGCCTGCCACCTTGGGGGAAGGTTGTTTGAGCCGTTATGACCCGGATGACATGAGGGAGGAGGATGGGACGGAGTTTCCCGGCGCCGCCGAGTTGTGGGAGCAAATAAAAGAAGAGCAGGATGGGCCTAAGAAGCCTGCCGCGCCTTCATCAGCTTCTTGAGCAGTGGTCTGCCTAGCATCAACAGAAACACCGGGCCGCCGACCAGTAGATAGAAGTAGTACGTCACCACCCGCCAGATCAGAATGGCCGCCGCCGCGGTGGATTTTCCCACCATTGGCGCCAACAGTGCCGCCGAGGTCAACTCCGCAGCGCCCGCGCCACCGGGTAACAGACTGAGCTGTCCGGCGCCCAGCGAGAGCATCTGCACCAGAAAACTCCAGGCCCACTGCAAGTCCGCGCCCAGTCCACGCAACGCCAGATACAGCACGCTGTAGCGCAGCAGCCAATGCACGCAGGTGAGGGCGAACACTTTGCTCAACGTCTGCCAGGGCAACTTCAGAGCATTGATGAAGTCGGCGAGAAAGTGCAGCACCTTGCGCGTCCAGCGACGGCGCGTGCTCGCGGGCACGTTCATTCTGGCCAGTAGCCGTCCGCTCAGGCGAATCAGTGGGCGGTGGTATCGCGCCAGCAGTACGCAACTGAACAGCCCGCCGAACAACGATACGGCGCTGACGATCAAAAGCCATTCGAGACGATCACTCAGGTGCCGGAACACGGCGTAAATCAGAATTCCACTCAAGGCGCACAGAAAGAACAGCAGGTCACTCAACTGATCCATGGCAAACACGGCGCTGCTGCGGGACGGGCGCACGCCGCAGCGGCCCAGTAGGGCCATGATCGTCAGGGGGCCGCCACTGCCGCCCGGTGTCGCGCAGTAGGCGAATTCAACGGCCATGACCACGCCCAGGCTCTTCATCGGCGTGATGCGATTACGCTGATCGCCGAGCAATAAGCGCAGACGCAGGGTGTTGATGCCCCAGCAAAGCAGAATCATGGCGAACATGATCAGCAGCCATTGCAGCGGAAAGTTTTGCAAGCGCGCCCAGATTCCGCTGCCGCCGAGCAGCAGCGGGATCAGCACGGCTGCGAACAGACCAAGCAACAACACAAGGCCGCGACTCATGCGGCGCGTTCCCGTTGACCGCGCTGTTGTGCAAGCCAGTTCACCTTGGTCATCGGCACTCGTCCTGACGCCAGCAGCCGCAGGAGGGTATTGAGCCAGTAATCGCGGGAGTAGCCATGACGCATGTCCACCGGGTGCAAGCCTAGACGAATCACTGGGGCGTGACGCCAGCGGTGTTCGCGCTGATCGCTGACCATCTTCGACAGACCACGACGCCAGGCGCTGCGCGCACTCCATACCAGCCCCGGCGCATCGACAGGGGTGAAGTCCGGGAGACGATAAAGGTGCTGAGGATCGCTGGTGTAGCGCAGCGGTAATTGGCGCAGAGCTTGTCGCGTGCCTTCGCTCATCAACCAGGCTGGAGCAACGAAGCCGTGCAGCGGCCAATCGTAGCGCTGGAACAGTTCAATGCCGGTGCGCAGGCGGGCGAGCGCGGCGTTGTGGGATAAACGATAGAACTCGCCTTCATGGGTATAGAGACGGCGCATGAACCAATCGCGTGGCGTGGTCGGGTCAGGTTCCTGGTCATCATGAAAATAACCGTGCAAAGCCAGTTCATCGCCGCGTGCGAGGCGGATACTCAGCAGTCGACGAAAGTCCGGGTGAGCGTCAAGGGCATCACGGCGATGAAAATCCGGTACCACCAGCCAGGTCATCGGCACGTTGCCTAAAGCATCGACTGTTTCTACAAAAGGTCGGTAATCCGCCCAGGTAGAAGGGGCCACGTCGTGCAGCGTCAGCAGTACGGCGGGGCGATTCAGGGAATCAGCCATTGGCCACCTTCCGTGTCACATGGCCGAGGACGGCGTGGTAGTGGCTCAGCAAACTGTCGACCACGGTGTCCCAGGCGTAATGCCGTTCGACATGTTGGCGCGCCTGTTGGCCAAGTCTTGCGCTGTCGCGACTGAACAACTCGTGCACGGCGTTGGCCATGGCTTGTGGGTTGTTCGGTGCGCACAGCAGGCCGCAGGATTCTGGCACGATCTCTTGAAAAGCCCCGGCCGCCACCGCCACAACCGGAATACCGCAGGCCATGGCTTCGAGGATCACCAGACCGAAGGTTTCCTGATCGCCGGCATGCACCAAGGCATCGGCACTGGCCATCAGTCGGGCAACGGTCGGTGCCGGGCAGAATTGATTGATGACGCTGACGTTGTCCGGCACCACGGCGGGCATCGATGAACCCACCAGCAGCAGGTGATAGCGCGGGCCGAGGCGTTGCATGCATTTGAGCAGGACCGGCAGGTTTTTCTCTTTCGAGCCGCGCCCGGCGAAGATCAGCAGGCGCGTGTCTTCGGCGATCCCCAGTTGGGCGCGCAAGCCTGGATCAGCGGCGCCCGGGTGGAAGTTTTGCAGGTCAACGCCCAGCGGTTGCACGAAGACGTTGCGCACCCCCAGGCCCGTCAGCTTGTCAGCCATAACCTGGCTCGGCGCCAGTACCCGATCAAAGTTGCCGTAGAGCTTGGTGACATAGGCCTCGACGTTGGGCGTAACCCAATGTCCCATGCGGTTACTGGCCAGCAGCGGCAGGTCGGAATGGTAAAAACCGATCACCGGTACATCCAGTTGGCGCCGGGCATCCAGTGCGGCCCATGCGGTGAGGTACGGGTCGCCCACTTCAATCAGATCGGGCTGCAAGTCCTGCAGGACGTTTCGCCAAGGGGCCAAACGCACGGGGAAGCGGTAGCCCTTGCCAAAGGGCAGGGCGGGAGCGGGAACCGTATAAACACCATCGTTTTCGCCGAAATGCGCGCCGGGGATCAGCAGACTGTGACGAGTCCCGGGTTTGACGCCCAACCGGCGGTGTTTGGCGTCAAGATAAGTGCGTACGCCACCGCTGGCCGGGGCATAGAACATGGTGATATCGGCGATGTGCACAGTGATCGTCCCTCCGCAGCGTTGCTCTCCTTTGGTTGACCTTTATCCACAATAGATGTTCGGTCGGGATTTGTGCGGTGCAACGAAGCGCAGCCCTCTCCCGGAAGGAGAGGGCTGCGCGAAGTGTTTGGGCTTGATACATCGACCTGAGAGTTTGAGCCCAACTCAGGTTTGAAACGCTTGAAGATCGGCGCCCTTTTCCCTCACACCTTGGGGTGAGGGGGGAGGTTTTTGATCTTAAATGCGGAAACTGCCCACCAACTGCGTCAACCGCGAAGCCTGCTGCTCCAGATCCGAACAGGCACGCAACGTCGCCTGCAGGTTCTCAACGCCTTCCTGATTCAGCGTGTTGATTTCGGTGATGTCCACGTTGATCGACTCGACCACCGCCGTTTGCTCTTCGGTCGCGGTGGCCACCGACTGGTTCATCCCGTCGATCTCGCCAATGCGCTGGGTCACACTGTTCAAACGCTCACCCGCGAGGTTGGCAATCTCCACGCTGTCCTGGCTGTGACGCTGGCTGTCACTCATGGTGCTCACCGACTCACGGGCGCCGACTTGCAACTCCTCGATCATGGTCTGCACCTGTTGCGCTGATTCCTGGGTGCGGTGTGCCAGGTTACGCACTTCATCCGCCACCACGGCAAAACCACGACCGGCCTCGCCGGCACGCGCCGCTTCGATCGCAGCGTTGAGTGCCAGCAGGTTGGTTTGCTGGGAAATGCTGGTGATCACTTCGAGAATCTGGCCGATGTTCACGGTTTTGCTGTTCAGCGACTCAATGTTGCTGCTCGATGCGCTGAGCATGCTCGACAGTTGATTCATCGCCTTGATGCTGCGATCCACCACTTGCTGGCCGTCCTCAGCGAGGCCGCGGGCATCGCTGGCCTGATTCGAGGCTTGCGCGGCATTGCGGGCGATTTCCTGAGCCGCGGCACCTAGCTCATTGATCGCGGCGGCGACACTGCTGGTGCGCGAAGCTTGCTGATCGGAGTTGTACATCGACGAGTTCGACGCGGCGACCACGCGCAGCGCGACTTCGTTGACTTGCCCTGTGGCCGACGACACTTCGCGGATCGAGCGGTGGATGCGCTCGACGAAGCGGTTGAACGCGGTGCCGAGGGTGCCGAACTCATCGTTATTGACGATGGTCAGGCGTTTGGTCAGGTCGCCTTCACCATCGGCGATGTCTTCCATGGCGCGGGTCATGACGTGCAGCGGCTGGATGAGGATACGGATCAGCATGCCGAGCAGGGCAATGATGATGGCGACCGCGATAACCGTCGCAATCACTGCCGAGGCGCGGAATTGGCTGAGCATCGCGAAGGCTTTGTCCTTGTCCACCGACAGGCCGATGTACCAGTTCACCGACGGCAGGCCTTTGATCGGGGCAAAAGTGACGATGCGGGTTTTGCCATCGACGGTGATTTCACTGAAGTCGCTGCTGATGCGCGGGGTGTCCTGCGGATACGCTTCTTTCAGCGATTTCATCACCAGCGCTTTGTCCGGGTGCACGAGGATCTTGCCATCGGCGCTGACCAGGAACACATAACCCATGCCGTCGAAGTCCCGGGCGGCGAGGGTGTCGACCAGCGATTGCAGGCTCAAGTCGCCGCCAACCACGCCGACGCTCTGGCCGGCCTTTTTCGAGGCGGTGGCAATGGAAATGATCAGTTGGCCGGTGGCCGCGTCGATGTAGGGCTCGGTCAGGGTCGGGGTACTGCTGCTCTCGGCACCTTTGTACCAAGGGCGAACCCGTGGATCGAAACCGTCCGGCATCTTCACGTCCGGGCGGATGGTGAAATGACCGGTAGCATCGCCCAGGTAGGTGGCCATGAACGTCGAGGTCAGGGCCTTCTGGTCCAGCAGATTGGCGACATTGGCGGGTTCGGGGTTGATGGCGATGTTTTGGGCGGCGTTCTCGACCAGCAGAATGCGGCCGCTGAGCCACGTCTGAATATTGCCGGCGGTGACTTCGCCCATTTCGTTGAGGTAGTTGTTCAGGTCATCTCGAATCGCATTGCGCTGGAGCCAGTCGTTATACAGCGTGAACGAGGCGAAGGCAGCAATGACGATGAGGGCGGCGGCAAGCAATATTTTATGGCTGAAGCGCAGATTTTTGTTCATGGCTTGGGGTTCCGCTAAGGTCTTAATGTCCAGGGCGTGCTTTTATAGAAACATGCGCAATGGGCAAGGATGAAAGTAAGCTGATATTTCCGTCTCTCCTTAGGGAAATGTCTGTCCTGACTTTTGGTCGGGCTCTCACCTTTCTTTATCGGCCATGCAGAATCAAAGATTAACCAACGGGTGACAAAATGCCTGACTCATCGCAACTCGTAATCGGCGCCGATCTCGCGGGGCAACCGATCGCCCAGGCCATGCGTCTGGCGAATCGACACGGGCTGGTCGCCGGCGCGACCGGTACGGGTAAAACCGTCACCTTGCAGCGTCTGGCCGAAGCCTTCAGCGACGCGGGCGTGGCGGTATTCGCTGCCGACATCAAGGGTGATCTGTGCGGCCTTGGTGCTGCCGGCACCCCCCAGGGCAAAGTCGCCGAGCGCATTGCCGGGATGCCTTGGCTCAACTACAAACCGCAGGCTTATCCGGTGACGTTGTGGGACATCCACGGCGAGTCGGGCCATCCGCTGCGCACCACGTTAAGTGAGATGGGCCCGCTGCTGATCGGCAGCCTGCTGGAACTCACCGACAGCCAGCAAGCGGCGCTGTATGCCGCGTTCAAAGTCGCGGATCGTGAGGGGCTGTTGTTGCTGGATCTGAAGGACCTGAAAGCGCTGCTCAATCACCTCAAAGACAATCCGCAAATGTTGGGAGACGACGCCGCGCTGATGACCACCGGTTCCAGTCAGGCGCTATTGCGTCGGCTGGCAACCCTGGAACAGCAGGGCGCAGAAGCCTTGTTTGGCGAGCCGGCACTGCAACTTGAAGACATCCTGCAACCGGCCGCCGATGGCCGTGGGCGCATTCATCTGCTTGACGCCAGCCGTCTGGTGCATGAGGCGCCGAAGGTCTACGCGACGTTCTTGCTGTGGCTGCTGGCCGAGTTGTTCGAACAACTGCCAGAGCGCGGTGACGCGGATAAACCCCTGCTGGCGCTGTTTTTCGATGAGGCGCATTTGTTGTTCGGCGACACACCCAAAGCCTTGCAAGAGCGCCTGGAACAGGTGGTGCGGTTGATTCGGTCCAAAGGTGTCGGTGTGTATTTCGTCACCCAATCACCGGCTGACTTGCCGGACGATGTGCTGGCGCAGCTTGGTTTGCGCATCCAGCACGGGTTGCGCGCCTTCACCACCAAAGAGCAGAAATCCCTGCGCGCAGTGGCGGACGGGTTCCGGCCCAACCCTGCGTTCAACAGTTTGTCGGTGCTGACTGAGTTGGGTATCGGCGAGGCGCTGGTCGGCACACTCGCGGACAAGGGCACGCCGCAAATGGTTGAGCGCGTGCTGGTCGCGCCGCCGCAGTCACGAATCGGGCCGTTGTCGCAAACCGAGCGCACGATGCTGATAGCCGGCTCACCGTTCAAGGGCCGGTATGACAAACCGATTGACCGGGAGTCGGCTTATGAAATTCTCATGGGACGCAAAAACCTGGCGCCGGAGCCTGAAACACCGGCGGGCAAGCCAGCAGTACCAGAGCCTGGTCTGGCCGACAGGGCAGGGGAGTTTCTTGGTACGGCGGCAGGGCAGGCGCTGAAATCGGCCATGCGCCAGGCTGCCAACAACCTGGGCAAGCAACTGGTACGCGGCCTGATGGGCTCCCTGCTCGGCGGCAGCAAACGCCGCTGATCAACCGGTGGGAGCGGGCTTGCTCGCTCCCCGTCAGATCGATGTCAGGTCTTGGCTTTGGCGTGCGCGGCAAGGCGCTCCAGCGCTGCGCGCAAACCCGGATCAGTGATCCCGTCCGCCGTCGCCTGAATCGTCGCCGCTGCATCCGTCGACAGGTCCATGGTATGCCCGCTCGCGCCACGCTGAACCGTTGGCGGTTGCACCTTGAACAGAATCCGCGTCAGGCTGGCGAACTCGTCGAACATTTGTAATTGCCGTTGCAGACGCTTTTGCTGATAACGCAGGCGTGTGGCCCAGTGGCCGTCGGTGACAATCAGCAACAGACTGCCTTCACGCCACGAAGCGACATGGCAGTGTTCGCGGGCAGCGGGTTGCAGTTGGCTTTCAAGTAGACGCTGCAAATGACCCAAACGCTGGGCATGGCCGAGGATGGCTTTGAGCGGCTTGGCTTCGCGCAGTAGAACGGCGGGTGCTCTGGCCGTAAGAGGGCGAAATGCCATGATCGAACACCTGAAGTAACAGAAGCGCCATGGTAGCAGAAAGCAGCGAGATCACTCGCCCATTGCTTTTGCCCCTGCTTTGCCCATTAAATCAACCACTAGCTTCTTTTCTGCATGACTTGAAGTTGAGCAAAACGCCCCTATTTCAAGTGAGCCCCGTCAAAGCGCAGTGCCAGCATCGTGGAACATCGCCACTTTCCTCACCACCGTTTCCGGGTAGAATGCTCGTTCGCATGCGGCCATGAGGGCTGCACGGGCGACTCACGGGGCCGCCCTCCATCCCTTTAGTGTGGAAGATCCTGCCGATATGTTTGCGCCTTTGTTAAAGAAACTTTTTGGAAGCAAGAACGAGCGTGAAGTCAAACGCATGCTCAAGACGGTGCAGCTCGTCAATGCCTTCGAAGAGCAAATGGTGGCCCTTTCGGACGATCAATTGCGCGCCAAGACCGATGAGTTCAAGGCCCGCATCGCCAAAGGGGAAACCCTCGACAAGCTGTTGCCAGAAGCCTTCGCGGTCGCCCGTGAAGCCGGCAAGCGCATCATGGGCATGCGCCACTTCGACGTACAACTCGTCGGTGGCATGACCTTGCATGAAGGCAAGATCGCCGAAATGCGTACCGGTGAGGGTAAAACCCTCGTGGCTACCCTGGGTGTTTACCTCAACGCACTGTCCGGCAAGGGCGTGCACGTTGTGACCGTGAACGACTACCTGGCCCGCCGTGACGCCAACTGGATGCGTCCGCTGTATGAGTTCCTCGGCCTGACTGTCGGCGTCGTGACGCCGTTCCAGCCGCCGGAAGAAAAACGCACGGCTTACGCTGCCGACATTACTTACGGCACCAACAACGAATTCGGTTTCGACTACCTGCGCGACAACATGGCGTTCAGCATGGAAGAAAAATTCCAGCGCGAACTCAACTTTGCCGTGATCGACGAAGTCGACTCCATCCTTATCGACGAAGCGCGTACCCCGCTGATCATTTCGGGTCAGGCCGAGGACAGCTCCAAGCTGTACATCGAGATCAACAAACTGATCCCGCAGCTGGAACTGCACGTTGAAGAAGTCGAAGGCGAAGTCACCAAGGCCGGCCATTACACCGTCGATGAGAAGACCCGTCAGGTCGAACTCAACGAAGCCGGTCACCAGTTCATCGAAGACATGCTTACCCGCGTTGGCCTGCTGGCTGAAGGCGAGAGCCTGTATTCGGCACATAACCTGGGCCTGCTGACCCACGTCTATGCCGGTCTGCGTGCGCACAAGCTGTTCAATCGCAACATTGAATACATCGTGCAGGACGGCCAGGTCGTACTGGTCGACGAACACACCGGCCGTACCATGCCGGGCCGTCGTTTGTCCGAAGGCCTGCACCAGGCCATCGAAGCCAAGGAAAACCTGAATATTCAGGCCGAGAGCCAGACCCTGGCCTCGACCACGTTCCAGAACTACTTCCGTCTGTACACCAAGCTGTCCGGCATGACCGGTACCGCCGACACCGAAGCGTTCGAATTCCACCAGATCTATGGTCTGGAAGTCATGGTCATTCCGCCGAACAAACCGTTGGCGCGTAAAGACTACAACGACCTGGTATTCCTCACCGCCGAAGAGAAATACACGGCGATCGTGGCGGATATCAAGGAAAGCATGGCCGCTGGCCGTCCGGTGCTGGTGGGTACTGCCACCATCGAAACCTCCGAGCACATGTCCGCACTGCTCGTGAAGGAAGGCATCGAACACAAGGTTCTGAACGCCAAGTTCCACGAAAAAGAAGCCGAGATCATCGCGCAGGCCGGTCGTCCGGGCGCACTGACCATCGCCACCAACATGGCCGGTCGTGGTACCGACATCCTGTTGGGCGGTAACTGGGAAGTTGAAGTCGCTTCGCTGGAAAACCCGACCCCTGAGCAAATTGCCCAGATCAAGGCCGACTGGCAAAAGCGTCACCAGCAAGTGCTGGAGTCCGGCGGCTTGCAGGTCATCGCCTCCGAGCGTCACGAATCCCGCCGTATCGACAACCAGTTGCGTGGTCGTGCCGGCCGTCAGGGTGATGCCGGTTCCAGCCGCTTCTACCTGTCGCTGGAAGACAGCCTGATGCGCATCTTCGCCTCTGACCGGGTGAAGAACTTCATGAAAGCCCTGGGCATGCAGCCGGGCGAAGCGATCGAGCACCGCATGGTGACCAACGCGATCGAGAAGGCGCAGCGCAAGGTTGAAGGGCGTAACTTCGACATTCGTAAACAACTGCTCGAGTTCGATGACGTCAACAACGAACAGCGTAAAGTGATTTATCACATGCGTAACACGTTGCTGGCCGCCGACAACATCGGTGAAACCATCGCCGATTTCCGTCAGGACGTGCTCAACGCGACCATCAGCGCCCATATTGCGCCGCAGTCGCTGCCAGAGCAGTGGGATGTGGCCGGTCTGGAAGCAGCGCTTGCCAGCGACTTCGGGGTGAAACTGCCGATCCAGCAATGGCTCGATGAAGACGATCACCTGTACGAAGAAACCCTGCGCGAGAAGCTGATGAACGAGCTGATCGCTGCGTACAACGAGAAAGAAGATCAGGCCGGTGCCGAAGCACTGCGCTCCTTCGAGAAGCAAATCGTTCTGCGCGTGCTGGACGATCTGTGGAAAGATCACCTGTCGACCATGGATCACCTGCGTCACGGCATCCACCTGCGTGGCTACGCCCAGAAGAACCCGAAGCAGGAATACAAGCGCGAGTCGTTCACGCTGTTCTCCGAGCTCCTCGATTCGATCAAGCGCGACTCGATCCGCGTGCTGTCGCACGTTCAGGTGCGCCGCGAAGATCCGGAAGCCGAAGAGCAACGCCTGCGTGAGGAAGCTGAAGCATTGGCTGCCCGCTTGCAGTTCGAACATGCCGAAGCTCCTGGTCTGGATCAACCGGACGCGTTGGGTGAAGAGGTCGATGTGGCCCTCGCCACTGCCCCGGTGCGCAACGAGCAGAAGCTGGGCCGCAACGAACTGTGCTACTGCGGTTCGGGCAAGAAATTCAAGCATTGCCACGGGCAGATCCAGTAAAACCCGTTACAACGGCTGAAATACCCGCGCCGCGACCGGCTTCTGCCGTCGCGGCGTTTTGCCATTCAAGCCACCGTCCCAACGATGGGCGGTGCTGACATCATTGAGTAAGGAGCGCATTCATGGCTGTTGGTCTTGGTCCTTTGCCAACGTTGCACCCGGTTGCCGGTTTTGAACTCGGTATCGCCTCGGCCGGCATCAAGCGCCCCGGGCGCAAAGATGTTGTGGTGATGCGCTGCGCTGAGGGTTCGACCGTGGCGGGCGTGTTCACGTTGAACGCTTTTTGTGCTGCGCCTGTGATCCTGGCGAAACAACGCGTGCAGAACGCTGTGCGCTACTTGCTGACCAACACCGGCAATGCCAACGCAGGCACCGGCGAGCCAGGCCTGGCCGCGGCTGAGCGCACTTGCGCCAGATTGGCTGAGCTGACTGGCGTCGACGCCAATCAGATTCTGCCGTACTCCACCGGTGTCATCGGCGAGCCACTGCCGGTCGAGAAAATCGAAGGTGCGCTGCAAGCCGCGCTGGATGATCTGTCGGAAAACAACTGGGAAGCGGCCGCCACCGGCATCATGACCACCGACACCCTGCCCAAGGGTGCCAGCCGCCAGTTCCAGCATGACGGCGTGACCCTCACGGTGACCGGCATCAGCAAAGGCGCAGGCATGATTCGCCCGAACATGGCGACCATGCTCGGCTACATCGCGACAGACGCCAAAGTCGCCCGCGACGTGCTGCAAAATCTGATGCTCGACGGCGCCAACAAGTCGTTCAACCGCATCACCATCGACGGCGACACCTCGACCAACGATTGCTGCATGCTGATTGCCACCGGCCAGGCGGCTCTGCCGGAAATTACCCGTGCCGAAGGCGAACTGTTTGCCAAACTCAAGCAAGCGGTGTTCGACGTGTGCATGGACGTGGCCCAGGCCATCGTGCGTGACGGCGAAGGCGCGACCAAGTTTGTGACCGTTGAAGTCAACGGCGGCGGCAATCATCAGGAGTGTCTGGACGTCGGTTACACCGTGGCACACTCGCCGCTGATCAAGACCGCGCTGTTCGCCTCCGATCCGAACTGGGGTCGCATCCTGGCCGCTGTCGGCCGTGCCGGCGTGCCGGAACTGGATGTGAGCAAGATCGACGTGTTCCTTGGTGATGTGTGCATCGCCAGCCGTGGCGCTCGTGCTGAGACCTACACTGAAGCGCAAGGCTCGGCGGTGATGCAGCAGGAAGAGATCACGATCCGTATCGAGCTGGGTCGCGGCGATTGCAGCGAAACGATCTGGACCACCGACCTGTCGCATGAATACGTGAAGATCAACGCCGAATACCGGACCTGATCCACAGGCCGGGTATGAGCTGCCCGCGAAGACGGCAGTCCAGACACCACAAGTCCCAAAGCTTTTCCTCTGACGAAAAGGCGCCAAAACCATGTCCCTGCACCTGATCATCGGCGACAAACTGCTTTCCTCATGGTCGCTGCGTGCTGCGCTGGCTGTTGAGCTGACCGGCGCGCCTTACAGCGAAGAACTGATCAAACTCGGCAAGCCCGACACCCGTGAGCAACTGCTCAAGCATTCACCGACGGCCAAGGTGCCGCTGCTGAAAACCGCGCGCGGTACCATCGCCGATTCGCTGGCGATTGCCGAATACCTCGCTGAGCAGTTCCCGTCCGAGTCACTCTGGCCGACTGACATCGCGGCCCGCGCCCAGGCCCGATCCGCCTGTGCACAAATGCACAGCGGCTTCTTCGCCATGCGTAACCACATGCCGTTCAACCTCAGCCACGATGCGCCGCTGAACCCGGTGCCGCCGGAGGTGAAGGTCGATATTGAACGCATGCTCGCGTTGTGGGCCGAATGCCGTGCTGTCGCCACAGAAGAAGGGCCGTACCTGTTTGGCCGCGTGAGCCTGGCCGATGCGTTCTTCGCTCCGATTGCCGTGCGTCTGCGCACCTATCAGGTGAAGCTGCCCGCGGCTGACGAAGCCTATGTTGAAACCGTCTACCAATGGCCGGCCTTCAAGGCCTGGCAGAAGGCTGGACTGGAGGAATTGAACCCGTGAAGCGTGTACACGTCGCTGCTGCCGTCATCCGTGACGACAGTGGCAAGATTCTCATTGCCCGCCGTGCCGATACCCAGCACCAGGGGGGCTTGTGGGAATTCCCCGGTGGCAAGGTCGAGGCTGGCGAATCCGTTGAAAGCGCGCTGGCCCGTGAGCTGCAGGAAGAGTTGGGTATCGTCGTTGGCGCTGCCCGGCCATTGATCAAAGTGCGCCATGACTATCCGGACAAGCAGGTGCTGCTGGATGTCTGGGAAGTCTCGAGCTTCAGCGGCGCCCCCCATGGCGCCGAAGGCCAGCCATTGGTCTGGGTGAGCGCCAAGGAGCTGGCGAATTATGAGTTCCCGGCCGCCAACCAGCCGATCGTTGCGGCGGCGCGGTTACCTGCTGAGTACCTGATCACCCCGCAAGACCTGGAAACTGCGGCGTTGTTGCGCGGCATCCAGAAGGCGATTGCTGGCGGGATCAAGCTGATCCAGTTGCGCGCGCCCAATGGCTATGACCCGAAGTACCGCGATCTGGCAGTAGACGCCGCCGGTCTGTGTGCCGGTAAAGCGCAGTTGATGATCAAAGGGCCGTTCGAATGGCTCGGTGATTTCCCGTCTGCGGGTTGGCATATCACTTCTGCGCAGTTGCGCAAATACGCCGCGGCGGGTCGCCCGTTGCCGGCGCAGCGTTGGTTGGCGGCGTCTTGCCATAGCGCAGAAGAGTTGGCTCTGGCCGAGCAGATGGGGGTGGATTTCGTGACCCTGTCGCCGGTGCAGCCGACGTTGACTCACCCGGATGCGACGCCGCTGGGCTGGGAGCAGGCTTCAGCGTTGATCGAAGGTTGCAGCAAACCGGTGTTCCTGCTCGGCGGCGTTGGTCCGGCGGAGCGGGAGAAGGCTTGGGGGGTTGGTGCTCAGGGTGTGGCGGGGATTCGGGCGTTCTGGCCAGAGAGCTGAAATATGTGGTGATGCTGCTGGCCTCTTCGCGAGCAAGCCCGCTCCCACAGTTGATCGGGTTCCTTTAATTGGAATGCAATCAACTGGGGGCTTGCTCACGAAGGCGTTCGCTCAGGCGCTACTGTCCTGAAGGTTTTGCAGCAGGCTGCCAAAGAATCTCCGCCACCCCCTGCCGCCGCGCAATCAGCCGCGCCGCGACAAACAACAAATCCGACAGCCTATTGATATATGCCAGCCCAACCCCGGCCAACGGCTCAATGGCGTTCAAATGCTGACAGCGTCGCTCGGCACTCCTGGCCAGGCTTCGGCACGCATGGGCCTGAGCGATCAGCATCGAACCGCCCGGCAGAATGAAATTCTCCAGCGGCCCCAACTCCTCATTCCACACATCAATCGCCGTTTCCAGCCGTTCGATTTCCGCTGCGTTGAGCGCCTGATATTCCGGCATTGCCAACTCGCCACCCAAGTCGAACAGCCGATGCTGACAAGGCGCCAATACCTCGATCAGTTCACTCAGGCTCGGATAGGCCTCGCGCTCGGCAATCAGTCCGGCCAGCAATACGCCGACCTGGCTGTTCAGCGTATCGACTTCGCCAATCGCCTCGATGCGTGGGTGATCCTTCGGCACGCGGCGGCCATCGCCCAGGCCGGTTTCGCCAGTGTCACCGGTGCGGGTGTAAATCTTCGACAGGCGAAAGCCCATGGGTTACCTCGATAGTTGATGGGTTTGAGCCGCAACGGGCGCAGGTTGGGCCAGCGGAAGGCGCAGGGTGAAGCAGGTGTCCTGGCCCGGCGCCGATTGCACCTCCATCTGCCCTTTGTGGTTATTGGTGATGATGAAGTACGACACCGACAACCCAAGGCCTGTGCCCTGGCCGACTTCCTTGGTGGTAAAGAACGGTTCGAAAATGCGTTTACGCACGTTCTCGCTCATGCCGATGCCGTTGTCCTCGACCTGAATCTCGGCCCACGGTGGATTGAGCCTGGTACGCAGAATGATTCGCCCCGGTTCGCTGTCGTCTTCGCGTTGGTGAATCGCTTGCGCGGCGTTTTTCAGCAGGTTGAGCAGGACTTGTTCCAGTTCGTTGGCCGTGCCTGGAACCGGGCCGAGCGCAGGGTCGAACTGACGGATGATCGCCTGTCCCTTGAAGTCAAAACCGATGGCCAGATCGAAGTCGTTGCCAGCGATTTCCACCGCTTGATCAATCAGCGCCGGCAAATCACACGGGGCCAGTTGCCGGGTGCTACGACGGCTGAAGCTGAGCATGTGGGTGACGATTTTCGCCGCCCGGGCGCCGGCCTGCTGAATGCCATCGAGCAATTTCGGGACTTCTCGGCCCTGCAGGTAGCGGTTGACCGTGTCGAGTTCAATGCCCAGCTGTTCGGCGGTTTCGAGGTTCTTCGGCAGGTCCGGCGACAGGCGCCGGCGGATGTTCTGCACGTTGTGCAGGATTGCGCCCAGCGGGTTATTGATTTCGTGGGCCATGCCTGCGGCGAGGCCGCCGACCGAGAGCATTTTCTCCGACTGCACCATCATTTCTTCCAGCGACAGGCGTTGGGTGATGTCGTCGATGCGGATCACCACGCCACGCCCGGCGCCGCCCATCAGCGGGTAGAACGTCAGGGCGTAGTGCTTGGGCTCGTCGTCCTTGAACCAGGTTACGCGCTCGATTTTCGCTACCGTGTGTTGCTCTACGGTTTCCTTGAGCTGCGGCAGAAACGGCTTGAGCGGTTCGAACGCCAGGAAGATCGGCTGGTTCAGCGCTTCGTCGAGTCGCGTGCCGGACAGGGCACTGGCTTCCTGGTTCCACTGGGTGACGTAGAGCTGCTCGTCGAGGGCGATCAGCGCCGAGGGCATGGAGTCGATGATGCTGTTGAGGTAGTTCTGGAAACCGGTGAGTTTTTTCTCGATCTTGCTGCGCACCTGGACCTCCAGTTCCAGTTTGCGGTTGGTGTGGCGGGTTTCTTCGGCCAGCCCCTGAGCTTGATCGAAAGCGGCTTGCGAGTCGTCGCGGGCGCGTTTGAGCTGCTGTTCGCGGGCTTCGATGCGCGAGAGCATGGTGTTGAACGCCTCGGCAAGACTGCCGATTTCGTCGTGGTTACCGCGCGAGGCGCGCAGGGCGTAGTTCTCTTCGCGGGTGACCTGGCGCGAGAGTTCTTCAAGTTCGTGAATCGGGCGGGTGATCAGGCGTTTGATCTGCCGGGCAATCACCAGCCAAAGCAGCACACTGAAAATCAGGATGCCGAGACTCGCGGTGAGCGTGCCGGTGTAGAACGCCATCGGCAATTCGCTGCTGGCCACCAGCAACAGATGACCGGGTGAAGTGCCAGGGCGGGGCAGGGTGATCAATTGATTGCTGCGAAACTCGGTCAGTTGCCAGGCTTCGATGTGCCGATCGTGTTCCGGCAAGTTGAGCTTGTCACCATGCTGCACTTGCGCCAGTCGCTCGCCATTGCCGTCATACAGGGCGGCGGCGCGCAATGGTGAATAGCTGTCGAGCTCCTTGAGCAGTCGTTCGGCGCTCTGCGGTGATTGCAGGGCTTCGCTGACCAGACTTGGGTTGGCAATCAGCCGGCCGATGGTCTGCAAGGCTTGCGGGGCCATGCTTTCCTGGGAGATGTAATAAGCGGCGCTGATAAAAGTCAGGTTGGCGACGAGCAAGACAGTGGTCAACAGCACCAGCAGGGCGGCCAGCAGTTTCTGGCCGACGGGCAGGTTTTCGAGGCGCTGGCGCAATGGCATCAGGTTTATCGCAGCAAAGGAACAAGTGGCCAGCGTAGCCGCTGCTCAGTCGCTGGGCAATCCGAGGCTGCGCAGATGAGCGACCAGTCGATGCTGCAATTGGCTGAGGTGCGGCAGATTCAATTGGTGGCGTGCGGCGACTTTGCAGGCGTGGCCCAATAGATAGCTGATCTCGGTGCGGCGCATGTTGGCCACGTCCTGATACATCGATGAGTAATTGGCGGCGGTGGCCTGGATCACTCGTTCCACTTCCTGTTGCAGGTTGTCAGCGGCTGCCGGTTGGCCGCAACGCTGGAGCAACTCCGCCAGTTCTGCGCACAACGTAGCCACTTCGCAGTGGTGCTCCTGCAAGCCGCCGTTGCGGCAGTTGTGCAGCACGGTCAGCGGATTGATCGCGCAATTGAGCGCCAGCTTGCGCCACAACCGGGTGAGGATGTCGGTGCTCCATTCATGGGGGATGTTCGCTGCGTCCAGATCATCCAGCCAGATCGGCGCTACCGGGTGAGCGGCATCGCCGAGCCAGGTGTAACCGTGGCCGGCAAACACCACGCGCCAGTCGCCATCGCGGAACGCGCCTTCGGTGCTGGAGGCACTGATGCAGCGTGCTTGCGGCACTTGCGCGGCGACAGCGTCCTGGCTGCCCAGGCCGTTTTGCAGCAGGATCAGTTCGGCATCCGGCGCCAGGCGCGGGGCGAGCAGGGCGACAGCGCTTTCGGCATCGTAGGCCTTGCAGGCCAACAACAGGCGACGGATCGGTTCTGGGCTGTCCGGCGTTTCGCCGGGAACTGCATAAGTCTTGGCTTGTCCTTGTTCCACGAGGGTTAATCCGCCGGCTGCCTGATAGCTGTGCAAGCGCATCGCGTCCCGCACGATCAGCCGGACCGGCAAGCCAGCGCGAGCCAGCCGCGCAGCCCAAAGGGTGCCGAGACTGCCGGCGCCAAGAACATGCCAAGGGATAGACATCAGTTTTTTGCTCGATTGGTTGCAGGCATGTGCGGCTCGCCGTGTCGGTAAGAAAAGACCCGTTATAATGAGCCCGATTTTAACCGCAAGCCAAGCGCGCTCCATCCTCATCGAGCGCGCCTTTTTATTGGAGAGATTACATGCCGTCGTTCGACGTGGTATCCGAACTGGACAAACACGAACTCACCAACGCGGTCGAGAACGCCGTGAAGGAACTCGATCGTCGTTATGACCTGAAAGGCAAAGGCAGCTTCGAGTTCAAGGAAAAAGACCTGACCGTCAACCTGACCGCTGAAGCCGATTTCCAGCTGGAGGCGATGATCGAGATCCTCAAACTGGCCTTGGTCAAGCGCAAGATCGATGTGCAGTGTCTTGAGGTCAAGGACGCTTACGCATCGGGCAAGCTGATGAAACAGGATGCCGTGCTCAAGGAAGGTATCGACAAGGAACTGGCGAAGAAGATCGTCGGCCACATCAAGGACGCCAAGCTCAAGGTACAGGCCGCCATTCAGGGCGAGCAGGTGCGCGTTACCGGCAAGAAGCGTGATGACCTGCAAGAAGCCATCGCGGCCCTGCGTGCCAAGGAGTTCGGCATGCCGCTGCAGTTCAACAACTTCCGCGACTAAGCGCTATCCGCACAATCTGTGGGAGTGGGCTTGCTCACGAACGCGGTGTGTCATTGAGCAATAAGGTTCACTGAGACACCGCTTTCACGGGCAAATCCTCTCTCGCTCGGATTTATTTTCCCCGGCGGATTTTTGCGCTACTTATTCTTTGCGTGCCGCGTAGCCGGAAATCAGGAGATAGAACATGGATTTGAATGCTGAAGTGGATAACCTGGTCAAGGCATCCCAAGCGTGGATCCCGATGATCATGGAATACGGCAGCCGCGTGCTACTGGCAGTGATCACGTTGGCCATCGGCTGGTGGCTGATCAACAAGGTCACGCGCAAGCTCGGTGGCTTATTGGCTCTGCGTAACGCCGACCTGGCGCTGCAAGGTTTTATCAGTACGCTGGCCAATGTCATTCTCAAAGTGCTGCTGATCGTCAGCGTCGCTTCGATGATCGGTGTGGAAACCACCTCGTTTGTTGCAGCCATCGGTGCTGCCGGCCTGGCCATCGGTCTGGCATTGCAGGGCAGCCTGGCTAACTTTGCTGGCGGCGTGCTGATTCTGCTGTTCCGTCCGTTCCGTATCGGTGACTGGATCGAGGCGCAAGGCGTGTCGGGTACGGTCGACAGCATCCAGATTTTCCACACCGTGCTGCGGACTGGCGACAACAAAACCATCATCCTGCCGAACGGCAACCTGTCGAACGGCATCATTACCAACACCAACCGTCAGCCAACCCGCAAGGTTGTGTTCGATGTGGGTGTGGATTACGAAGCCGATCTGCAGCAAGCGCGTCAGGTGCTGCTGGATCTGGCCAAGGATGAGCGTGTTCTGCAAGATCCAGCGCCACAGGCGGTGATTTCGACCTTGGGCGACAGTTCGATCACGGTCTCCCTGCGAGCGTGGGTTAAAACCGCGGATTACTGGGATGTGATGTTCATGTTTAACGAACAATCACGGGATCGCTTGAAGGCTGCAGGGATTGATATTCCGTTTCCACAGCGAGTCATTCGTGTGGTTCAGGAAACCGCGCCGCAATAACATCTGGGTTACAACCTGAAGGTTTCGTCGGTGTTGCATTGTTAGGTTGCTATCTAACTAGCAACAATTAAAGACTGTATGAAACCAGATACAAAAAAAACGCTCACCTGGATCAGGTGAGCGTTTTTTTGTTGCCGTGTTCGAACTAGCGCTGAATTACAAAATGCTCAGCGGGTATTCGATGATCAGGCGGGTGTCGTTGTTGTCGTTGCCGTTGATGCCGTTATAAGAGGAGTTTGCACGGTAGATCGCGCTACGCAAGCGGAAAGACAGGTCTTTGGCCGGACCGCTTTGCATAACGTACTTGGTTTCGAAGTCGAACTCGTGTTCTTTACCTTCTTCGGCGCCAGTGGTGATGTTGTCACCACGGACGTAACGAGTCATGAAGCTCAGGCCAGGAACGCCGTAGGTTTTCATGTTCAGGTCGTAGCGAGCCTGCCAGGAACGCTCATCTTGGCCGTTGAAGTCGGAGTATTGGATGGAGTTGGCGAGGAAGATAGTGCCACCGCCGTCAACGCCGTAAACATAACCTGTGTCACCGGTAGAGCGCTGGTGAGCCAAGGTGAACTTGTGAGCGCCGATGCTATAGGCAGCTGCGAGGGACCAGATGCGGTTGTCAACATTGCCGCTCAGTTCTTGACCCTGGCTCTTGGAGCGATAGCCGTTGAAGTCGAAGTTCAGGGACTGATCTTCGTTGATCGGCAGGGTGTAGTTAGCGTTTATGTATTGCTTCTTGAAGTAGTCATCTACATCGGAAGCAGCCACGCCAGCTACAAAGTTGTCGGTGAACTGGTAGGTAGCGCCGGCAATGTTGGCGCTGGTCAGGCCTGGGTTGTGCGGTCCGTTGATGCTGTCGCGGCCCATACCAGTCTGCGAACTCAGAGCGGAGAAGCGACCGGCGGTCAGTTCCAGACCTTTGATTTCTTTACTGGTGATGATGGTGCCGGTAGCAACTTCTGGCAGCACGCGGCTGTCGTCTGTCGAGAAGACAGGGCTGGCAACGTATTGGTTACCATATTTCAGGACAGTGTCGGACAGACGGAACTTAACTGCACCGCCAACCTTCGATTGGGTGTCTTCTGGCCGGCCTTCGCTATCACGACCGAACATGCTGTTACCGGTACGGCCACGGCCACTGTCCAGTTTGATCATGCCATTGGCCAAGGCATCTACACCGACACCTACGGTGCCCTGGGTAAAGCCCGACTCGTACGTAGCACGTAGGCCGAGCCCCGTCTCTTCGCGATAACTTTGCGAAGTGCTAGGGTTATTTTTGAAATCACGGTTCATGTACAGCATACGGCTGTGAACATTCAGGCTCTGATCTTCAAAAAAGCCCTTGGATTCGTCTTGGGAAGACGCCATTGCGAACTGCGAGGTGCCTGCTGCAACAGCCAGGGCGATCATGCTCCACTTCATCACGCGCATCGTGATTTGCTCCTTTGGTTTTTAGAAGAGTACTGCCGTCCCACCTGTTTTATTATCTGGGCGGCTCTTTCTTTTTGTGTCGGCGCAAACTTATATCACGCTGACAATGTTGGCGATACTTGCGAGTCCAACCTTTCACCTTCTTTACGACTCTGTCGCAGATGGCTGGGTAGATGTCGCAAATTCACAGTACCGATGCAATCGGACCGACAACTTTTCGCTGTTTTTCTAGCCTTTTGCATCGCTAAAAAAGAGTCCCTGGCAAAACACTTGAATCTCCATCGGGCAGCCTTGCCACTGTTTTTGTTGGTCTTAAGGCTCCCACGTCCCGTGGTGCGCTTAGAGTCCATATGAGTACGAATGCAACAAGCGTGCACAAACCGCAATTTCGGTGTGGCTTTTTTTCTGAACGCCTGTTTTTACCTGTAAAAGCCTCATAAACACTGGGCGAAAAGCCCCTCGGTTCTCAGGACTTGACGCGATTGTTCTTATGGTGTTGCCGTGCCGTTGCAAGCGCGTGACAACCAAAAACGTTACCGGTTCACCCCACAGGTGAGTATTTGGCGGATGCCTTGCGCATTGAGCGTAGACGCATTGTGCGGTTTTGGTGCAAAAAATTTTACGGCTGTACCAGATTCATACCGTTCGGGTTGAGGTTGGTCTCAAGTGCTTCAGGGTTTTCGGTCATTTTCGTGTGCTGCTCTTCAATCCGGGGCCCGCGTTGGTGCAGGGTGTCGATAAATGTCCCATCTCGGGGCGTTCGGAGAATGCCCAACGGCATTGCCGTCGTGAAGGCGGGCGCATTCGCAGGTATGCTGCCTGTCTGTCGCTTGGCGCGCCGCCCTCGGGCGAGGCCGCTAAGCTCAATTATGTAGATCAGCCGGGAGTGCGCGCAGTGTTTGCTTTAGATTCACGACTACAACAGGACACCCTTGCCATCGGCGACTTCCCGCTCTGCCGGCTGCTGCTGTCCAACGACGCCAGCTACCCGTGGTTCATCCTGGTACCTCGTCGTGACGATATCAGTGAGTTGTTTCAGTTGGATGTCGCCGATCAACAGCAATTGTGGTTGGAAACCACCGCATTGGCCGAGTTGCTCAAAGACTTGTTCGATGCCGACAAAATGAATGTCGCAGCGTTGGGTAACGTGGTCAGCCAGTTGCACATGCATGTGATAGTGCGAAAACGCGATGACGCCGCCTGGCCAGCGCCTGTGTGGGGCAAGCACCCGGCCAAGCCTTATGGCAGCGAAGAGGTGGCCGCTATTCGCGATCGATTGCGTGTCGTGCTGACCGATGATTTCACCTTTTTGGAGGGCTGAGTCATGAGTCTGGAACAACGCGTTAACGATCTGGAAAGCCGTTTGGCGTTTCAGGATGACACCATTCAGGCCTTGAACGATGTGCTGGTGGCGCAGCAACGGGTGGTCGAGCGCCTGCAATTGCAAATGGCCGCACTGCTCAAGCGTCAGGAAGAAATGGTCGGGCAGTTCGAATCCTTTGAGGAAGAGGCGCCACCCCCGCACTATTGAGCCACAGCACTGTTTTGTGCAGGCATAAAAAAACCGCGAACAGTCTGGCTGTTCGCGGTTTTTTATTGCCTGGGATCAGCGACGCGGCAAAGCCGCGATCACGTCCTCGGCTTGCAGGCCCTTGTCCCGGTTCATCACCGAGAACTCTACGCGCTGGCCTTCGACCAGAACGCGGTGGCCTTCGCCACGGATCGCGCGAAAGTGCACGAAAATATCATCACCGGAATCCCGGGAGATAAAGCCGAAGCCTTTGGACGTGTTGAACCACTTGACGGTGCCGGTATCGCGGTTGGTCATGTCGTAGCTGGTTGGCGCGGCGGCAGGTGAAGATCTATAGAAGCTGACGGCCAGGTGCAGGATTACGGCTGTCAGGGCAATCACCAGGCTGAACAACACCGCTGGTTGGCCGGCGATGACGGGCATCGGCGCGATCAGGGTCAAGGTTTGCAGGACGACAGTCAGCACCAGAAGCGCGCTGACCAGGTTTTGCAGATGCTGGCGCGGGCCTTTGTTCCAGTAAGGAATTACTGGAGCAATCACCAGGTTCAGCAGGCCGAAAAAGGCCAGGTAAAGTGCATCGGGTTGTTGCAGGTAAGGAACGGCTTCGGATTTCAGGCTAGGTATGAACGACAGCAGCAATGCCGCTGCGCCCATCAGCAGGTGGACGATTTTCAACATTTTGAATGGCTCACTTTATAACGGCTCACAAGGAAGAGCTGAAGATGCACGGTTCGCTTCGGGACAAAATAAGAGGCGGTGGACACGTACACGGCATCAGCCTATGCGCGAAACCCCGAAAAACGGGGCGTAGCGACACACTGCCTATTTAACAGCAAAGCCTGCTGCTACTCAAATCAGCCCGGCCAGCGGCACAGCGCCGGTCTTTTTGTCGCAGCCTGTTCAGGTTTTCGAGGCTGCGGGCTGGCGACAGCCTTGCTAGAGTGGGCCTGCACCTGTTGGATGAATTCAATCGCCGTTAGGGGGTAAACATGGCAATCGATATCGGTATCAGTGAAGAGGATCGCAAGTCCATCGTCGAGGGGCTGTCGCGTCTGCTGTCGGACACCTACGTGCTGTATCTGAAAACCCATAACTTCCACTGGAACGTCACAGGCCCGATGTTTCGTACGCTGCATTTGATGTTCGAAGAGCAGTACAACGAACTGGCGCTGGCCGTGGATCTGATCGCCGAACGCATTCGCGCGCTGGGCTTTCCGGCACCGGGCGCCTATGCCACTTACGCACGTCTGTCCTCTATCAAGGAAGAGGTGGGGGTACCGAGCGCTGAAGACATGATCAAGCAACTGGTCGATGGGCAGGAAGCCGTGACCCGCACCGCGCGCGGCATCTTCCCGTTGCTCGACAAGGTCAGCGATGAGCCGACTGCCGACCTGTTGACCCAGCGCATGCAGGTTCACGAGAAAACCGCATGGATGCTGCGCGCTTTGCTTCAAGCATAACCCTGGCATGCGAGCAGGTCTGCGGACTGCTCGCGTGCTGTCCGGATTCGTACCTGTGTCGTTGGCTTATCCTACGGTGATGGTCACCAAGTCATCTGGATATAACTTTGCGTCTGCGCTTTTATGAAGTCACAGGATGTGGCTTTGAAAACAAGCAGAGATGGCAAAGGAGTGTCACCGATATGGTAGAAGGAGACAGGCGGGGCGACAGGATTGTCGGCTTGCCACATGAGTTGAAAGTCGATCCGTTCGTCAACGAATTCGACATGTCATTGATTCAGCCGTTGTCCCGATCCGTGCGTTTGAACGGATACGCGACATGCCTGCGACTTGAGCAGGTTTACTGGAATATCCTCGGCGATATGGCCGCAGATAATTGTTGTTCGATCAGTTCGCTGTTGTCCCACGTTGATCGTGAGGTGCATCTGCGTCATGGCGGCGTGAAAAATTTCAGCGCTCTGGTGCGAGTGGTGTGCGTCATGAACGGGGTCAAGTAAGCCACACCGGTCAATTCGCTTTGACACAGTGGTTGCAAACGAGGTCGCGGCCTGTGCAGTCTTACGGCTGCACAGGCCGCATTTAATGGATATAATCCCGCTCTTTCGCCGCAAAGCCCTGCGCGCGGTGGCAATCTGATCGCCGAGACACCCCCCATGCCGATGTACGATTACCAATGCGCTTCCTGTGGTCATCAGTTGGAAGCCATTCAAAAGATCAGCGAGGCACCGCTGGTCGACTGCCCTGCCTGCCAGGCACCAGAGCTCAAGAAGCAGCTGTCCATGCCCGGCTTTCGCCTTAGCGGCAGCGGTTGGTACGAAACCGATTTCAAGACCGGAACCAAGAAGAATCTGGCCGGTGGCGACAAATCTGACTAGGGTTCAAACCCCGGTCGAACGACACGCGTGAGTTTCCGTCAGTCGCACAATGCTTGAGTGCGGCGGGATCTCCACCGAATTTCGAATTACGAGAAGCGAACCACTACCATGATGCGCAGCCACTATTGCGGCCAACTGAACGAAAGCCTGGAAGGCCAGGAAATTACCCTTTGCGGATGGGTTCACCGTCGTCGCGACCACGGCGGGGTGATTTTCCTCGATATCCGTGATCGTGATGGTCTGGCTCAGGTGGTATTCGACCCGGATCGCGCCGAGAGCTTCGCCGCCGCCGATCGCGTGCGCAGCGAATACGTCGTCAAAATCACCGGTAAGGTTCGCCTGCGTCCGGCCGGTGCCACCAACGCCAACATGGCGTCGGGCATGATCGAAGTCCTGGGCTACGAGCTGGAAGTGCTGAATGAGTCGGAAACCCCGCCGTTCCCGCTGAACGAGTTCTCTGACGTTGGCGAAGAAACCCGCCTGCGCTATCGCTTCCTCGACCTGCGTCGCCCGGAAATGGCCGAGAAGCTGCGTCTGCGTTCGCGTATGACCACCAGCATCCGTCGCTTTCTCGACGAAAACGGCTTCCTCGACGTCGAAACACCGATCCTGACCCGTGCTACTCCGGAAGGCGCGCGTGACTATCTGGTGCCGAGCCGTACCCATGCCGGTTCGTTCTTTGCCCTGCCGCAATCGCCGCAACTGTTCAAGCAACTGCTGATGGTGGCCGGCTTCGACCGTTACTACCAGATCGCCAAGTGCTTCCGTGACGAAGACTTGCGCGCTGACCGTCAACCGGAATTCACCCAGATCGACATCGAGACCAGCTTCCTCGATGAAAAAGAGATCATGGGCCTGACCGAAGAAATGATCCGCAATCTGTTCAAGGAAGTGCTGGGTCTGGAGTTCGGCGATTTCCCGCACATGACTTTCGAAGAGGCCATGCGTCGTTACGGTTCCGATAAGCCAGACCTGCGTAACCCGCTGGAACTGGTCGACGTTGCCGATCAGTTGAAAGAAGTCGATTTCAAGGTGTTCAGCGGCCCGGCCAACGATCCGAAATGCCGTATCGCTGCGTTGCGCGTTCCAGGCGGGGCGAGCATGCCGCGCAAGCAGATCGACGATTACACCAAGTTCGTCGGCATCTACGGTGCCAAGGGCCTGGCGTACATCAAGGTCAACGAGCGCGCTGCTGGTGTTGAAGGTCTGCAATCGCCGATCGTGAAAAACATCCCGGAAGACAAGCTGAACGTGATCCTCGATCGCGTTGGCGCAGTCGATGGCGACATCGTGTTCTTCGGCGCCGACAAGGCCAAGATCGTCAGCGAAGCGCTGGGTGCACTGCGCATCAAGCTCGGTCACGACCTGAAGCTGCTGACCTGCGAGTGGGCGCCAATGTGGGTCGTCGACTTCCCGATGTTCGAAGAAAACGACGATGGCAGCTTCTCCGCGCTGCACCACCCGTTCACCGCGCCGAAGTGCACGCCGCAAGAGCTGGAAGCCAACCCGGCTGGCGCTCTGTCCCGCGCCTACGACATGGTGCTGAACGGCACCGAGCTGGGTGGCGGTTCGATCCGTATCCACCGCAAGGAAATGCAGCAGTCGGTATTCCGTCTGTTGGGTATCGATGAAGCGGAACAGGAAGAGAAGTTTGGCTTCCTGCTCGACGCGCTGAAGTACGGTGCTCCGCCGCACGGTGGTCTGGCCTTCGGTCTGGACCGTCTGGTGATGCTGATGACCGGCGCCCAGTCGATCCGTGAAGTGATCGCCTTCCCGAAAACCCAGAGTGCTGCCGACGTGATGACGCAAGCACCGGGTGTGGTGGATGCCAAGGCACTGCGCGAACTGCACATTCGTTTGCGTGAAACGCCAAAGGCTGAGTAAGACGGGCCTGAAGGCGCATCTTTGGATGCGCCTTTTTTCTTTCTGTAGAAAGCAGGTCGAGATTTTTTTGTTTGCTGGCTGCGCGACATGCGCGGCGGGCGACGTTTCAAAGAGAATTCGGAGCGAGTTATGGCAGGTCATTCCAAGTGGGCGAACATCAAGCACCGCAAAGAACGTCAGGATGCCAAGAGAGGCAAGATTTTCACCAAGTGGATCCGCGAGCTGACCGTTGCGGCCCGTCAGGGCGGCGGTGATCCGGGTTCCAACCCGCGTCTGCGTCTGGCCCTGGACAAGGCGCTGAGCGCGAACATGAGCCGCGACATCATCGATCGTGCCGTTGCGCGTGGCGCCGGTGCGACCGAAGCGGACAACGTCGAAGAGCTGACCTACGAAGGTTACGGCCCTGGCGGCGTGGCGGTGATGGTTGAATGCATGACCGACAACCGCAATCGCACAGCAGCAGCGGTACGCCATGCGTTCAGCAAATGTGGCGGTAACCTCGGTACTGACGGTTCGGTGGCGTACCTGTTCGAACGCAAGGGGCAGATCAGCTTCGCGCCGGGCGTTGACGAAGACGCGTTGACCGAGGCGGCTCTGGAGGCCGATGCCGACGACGTGGTCACCCACGAAGACGGATCGATCGACGTTTTCACCTCGTTCACCAGCTTCTACGCCGTACGAAACGCGCTGGAAGCGGCCGGGTTCAAGGGTGATGACGCGGAAATCGTCATGCAGCCGACCACCAGCGCCGAACTGGATCTGGATGGTGCGGAAAAGGTGCTCAAGCTGATCGACATGCTTGAAGACCTGGATGACGTGCAGAACGTCTATTCCAACGCGGACATCCCGGAAGACGTGGCCGCTCAGCTCGGTTAAGAGCGACCAGGCTTGAATGTGGGAGCGGGCTTGCTCGCGAATGCGGCGTATCGGCAGATTTACATGCTGAATGACACACCGCTTTCGCGAGCAAGCCCGCTCCCGTATTGGTTATTCGTCGTTTTGAAATTCGTGTTTTCACCGAACCTGCAGGCGTTATGACTTTAATTCTTGGTATCGACCCCGGTTCGCGTATCACCGGTTACGGCATTGTTCGCGATACCGGACGCGGCGGCTGCATTTATGTGGCCTCGGGTTGCATTCGCACCGGTGCTGGCGAATTGCATGAGCGTCTGCAAATCGTCTATCGCGGTGTGCGTGAAATCATTCAGACCTACGGCCCGGTCACCATGGGCATCGAAAAGGTGTTCATGGCGAAAAACGCCGATTCGGCGCTGAAGTTGGGGCAGGCCCGTGGAGCCGCGATTGTCGCCGGCGCAGAAGAATGTCTGGAGATTGCCGAATACACGGCGACCCAGGTCAAACAGGCCGTAGTCGGCACTGGCGCGGCGAATAAAGAGCAGGTGCAGATGATGGTCATGCACATGCTAAAGCTGACCAGCAAACCGCAAATCGATGCATCCGATGCCCTGGCGATTGCCATTTGTCACGCGCACACCCGCTCCAGCCTGTTGCCGCATGGCCTGGGAACAGCACGCAGTCGTGGCGGGCGCCTGCGTCTCTGATAGCATCAGCATCAAATTTACGGAGCGAAAGGTTTGGCGCCTGTGTTGTCGGCCCGACGTCTTCGCTCTGACTGTCGCCAGCCCACGGCTGGCCAACGCTCAAGGATCTGAAACGTGATTGGACGCTTGCGCGGCACCCTGGCTGAGAAACAGCCGCCGCACCTGATTCTGGATGTAAACGGCCTCGGGTATGAGCTGGAAGTGCCCATGACCACCCTTTACCGCCTGCCGTCGGTCGGTGAGCCGCTGACCCTGCACACCCATTTGGTCGTACGCGAAGACGCGCAGTTACTCTATGGTTTTGCCGGCAAGCGTGAGCGAGACTTTTTTCGCGAGTTGATCCGTCTCAATGGTGTCGGGCCAAAACTGGCGCTGGCATTGATGTCGAGTCTGGAAGTCGATGAATTGATTCGCTGCGTGCAGTCCCAGGACACTTCGGCGCTGACCAAGGTGCCCGGCGTCGGCAAGAAAACCGCCGAGCGTTTGTTGGTCGAACTGAAAGATCGCTTCAAGGCCTGGGAAACCTCGCCGGCCATGTTTGCCCTGGTGCCGAACCAGCCGGATGGCCCGGCGCCGGTCAATACCGCCGAAAACGATGCGGTCAGCGCACTGATTTCCCTGGGTTACAAGCCGCAGGAAGCCAGCAAGGCCATTTCCGCGATCAAGGACAAGAATCTGAGCAGTGAAGACATGATCCGCCGCGCCCTGAAGGGAATGATTTAAGTGATTGAAGCTGATCGTCTGATCGCTGCCGCGCATAGCCCGCGTGAGCGCGAAGAAGTCCAGGATCGGGCCATTCGTCCGGTCAGCCTGGCTGACTACATTGGCCAACCGACCGTGCGCGAGCAGATGGAACTGTTCATCCAGGCTGCCCGTGGCCGTAGTGAATCGCTCGACCACACGCTGATTTTCGGTCCGCCGGGTCTGGGTAAAACCACGCTGGCCAACATCATTGCCCAGGAAATGGGCGTGTCGATCAAGAGCACTTCGGGCCCGGTGCTTGAGCGCCCCGGTGATCTGGCCGCGTTGTTGACCAATCTTGAACCGCACGATGTGCTGTTCATCGACGAAATCCATCGCCTGTCGCCCATTGTCGAAGAAGTGCTGTACCCGGCAATGGAGGATTTCCAGCTCGACATCATGATCGGTGAAGGGCCGGCGGCCCGTTCGATCAAGCTCGACCTGCCGCCGTTTACCTTGGTCGGTGCGACCACCCGCGCCGGCATGCTGACCAACCCGCTGCGGGACCGCTTTGGTATCGTCCAGCGCCTTGAGTTCTACAGCACGGCGGATCTGTCGACGATTGTCAGTCGTTCGGCGAATATCCTCGGCCTGCCGCTGGATCCGGAAGGCGCCTTCGAAATTGCTCGTCGTGCCCGTGGTACGCCACGCATTGCCAACCGCCTGCTGCGCCGGGTGCGCGATTTTGCTGAAGTGCGGGCCAAGGGGCATATCACCAAATCGGTTGCCGATCTGGCGCTGAACCTGCTGGATGTCGACGAACACGGTTTCGATCATCAGGACCGGCGTTTGCTGTTGACCATGATCGAGAAGTTCGATGGCGGTCCGGTCGGGATCGACAGCCTCGCGGCAGCGATCAGCGAGGAGCGCCACACCATTGAAGATGTGCTGGAACCGTACCTGATTCAGCAGGGCTACATCATGCGCACACCGCGGGGCAGGGTAGTGACGCGCCATGCGTACCTGCATTTCGGTTTAAATGTTCCGTCACGAATGGGTGAGATGCCCGTGGTAGACGAGTTTCTCGATGCCGTGGACGATTAATACACATTTGTTGTCGATTTATTCAGGGTTTGTACTGTCAGAGGACGGTACTTTTACGGTAAAGCCTTTGAACAACGAAAAAACAGTTGCCTGGCCGGATTGGCAACCTGAGGAGTAAGCACTAGAGTATGCGCGCGCAAAACGGGCTTGAGCCGTTCGCACATCGTTGTCGCGTTTATTACGAGGACACCGATGCGGGCGGCATCGTGTATTACGTTAATTACCTCAAGTTTATGGAACGGGCTCGAACCGAGCGGCTCCGCGAGCTGGGCTTTGCCCAATCGCAGCTGGCAGGGGAGGACCTGTTGTTTGTCGTGCATTCCAGCGAAGCGCGTTACCACGCGCCGGCGCGACTGGACGACGAACTGCTGGTAAGCGCTGAAGTAATCGAATTGAACCGTGCCAGCCTGCGCTTTAAACAGCAGGTCAGGCGGGCTACGGATAATGTGCTGCTCTGTGAAGGGCAGTTTTTGGTGGCCTGTGTGCGCACTAACAGTTTGAAACCCCGGGCCCTTCCCGAAGACCTGCGTGCGGCCTTTGCCGACGTGGGCGGCCCGGGTACACACTCTAAGCAGGAGATAAAGCGTGGAAGCTAACGTCGTCGACCATTCCTCCATGTGGAGCCTGGTCAGCAATGCCAGCATCGTGGTGCAGTTGGTAATGTTGACCCTGGTGGCCGCATCGGTGACCTCATGGATCATGATCTTTCAGCGCAGTAATCTGCTGCGTGCCGGTCGACGTGCCCTGGAGAGCTTCGAGGAGCGCTTCTGGTCGGGTATCGATCTGTCCAAACTGTATCGTCAGGCCGGCAGCAACCCGGATCCGGATTCCGGCGTCGAGCAGATCTTCCGCGCCGGTTTCAAGGAGTTCTCCCGTCTGCGTCAGCAGCCCGGCGTCGATCCTGAAGCCGTGATGGAAGGCGTGGCCCGTGCCATGCGCGTAGCCATTTCCCGTGAAGAAGAGAAACTGGAGCAAAGCCTGCCGTTCCTCGCCACTGTGGGGTCGGTCAGCCCGTACATCGGTCTGTTCGGTACCGTTTGGGGCATCATGAACTCCTTCCGCGGTCTGGCCAGCGCCCAGCAAGCGACCCTCGCCACGGTGGCTCCGGGTATCGCTGAGGCCTTGATCGCCACGGCGATCGGTCTGTTCGCCGCGATTCCGGCCGTTATTGCTTACAACCGTTTCTCTGCACGCAGCGAAACCTTGCTGAGCCGCTACTACACCTTCGCCGATGAATTCCAGGCGATCCTGCACCGCAAAGTGCACACCAGCGAAGAATAAGCAGGTAATTTCCAATGGCTTTAATCGCTCGAGCTCGCAAAAAGCGCAAGCCGGTTGCCGAGATGAACGTAGTGCCCTACATCGACGTGATGTTGGTGCTGCTGGTCATCTTCATGGTGACCGCGCCGATGCTCAATCAGGGCGTGAAAGTTGATCTGCCCAAGGTTTCCAGCGAAGCCTTGCCGCAGGACAACAACACCCAGGTCCTGACCATTTCGATCAAGGCTGACAAGACCTACTACTGGAACCTTGGCAGTGAAGTCGACACCGAGAAGCAACAGGACAGGGCCATGACCCTGCCGCAAATGACCGATGCGGTGACCAAGATCATTCGTGCCGGCAACGAAGGCGGCAAGCGTACTCAGGTCTTTATCCGTGGCGACAAAACCGTTGACTATGGTGCCGTCATGGGCGCCATGGGCGGGTTGCAGAAAGCCGGGGTCGGTAATGTTGGTTTGATTACCGAGGCCCCCTGATGCGGCAACAGAGAGAGCCGTCCGCCTCGGAAAGCTTCTTCTGGCCTAGTGTCTGGGCGATTGTCTTGCACGTGCTGGTGTTCGGCATGCTGTTTGTCAGTTTTGCCTTCACACCGGAACTGCCTCCGGCCAAGCCGATTGTCCAGGCGACCCTGTACCAGCTGAAATCGAAAAGTCAGGCAACCACCCAGACCAATCAGAAGATTGCGGGTGAGGCGAAGAAGTCCGCCGCACGTCAGACCGAAGTCGAACAGATGGAGCAGAAAAAGGTCGAGCAGGAAGCGGTGAAAGCTGCGGAACAAAAGAAAGAAGAAGCGGCTCAAAAGGCCGAGGAAGCCAAGAAGGCCGACGAGTCCAAAAAAGCGGACGAGGCGAAAAAGGCTGATGAAGCCAAGAAAGCCGATGAAGCGAAGAAGACCGCCGAAGCCAAGAAGGCAGAAGAGAAACAATTGGCTGATATAGCCAAGAAGAAAGCCGAAGAAGAAGCGAAAAAGGCTGCTGAAGAAGAGGCCAAGAAAGCGGCCGCTGAACAAGCCAAGAAGAAGATCGTCGAAGACGCGAAGAAGAAAGCCGCCGAAGACGCCAAGAAGAAAGCTGAAGCTGAAGAGGCGAAGAAGAAAATCGCCGACGACGCGAAGAAGAAAGCGGCTGCCGATGCTGCGAAGAAGAAAGCGCAAGAGGCGGCACGTAAATCTACCGAAGACAAAAAGGCTCAGGCCCTGGCAGATTTGCTTTCCGACACGCCGCAGCGCCAGCAGGCCTTGGCTGATGAGCAGGGTGACGAAGTCGCGGGCAGTTTCGATGACTTGATTCGTGCGCGAGCCGCAGAGGGGTGGGCACGTCCACCTTCAGCGCGCAAAGGCATGACGGTCGTGCTGCAAATCGGCATGTTGCCGGACGGCACGGTGACTACGGTCAACGTGTCCAAGTCCAGTGGCGATGGTCCGTTCGATGCTTCGGCAGTGGCGGCAGTGAAGAATATTGGACGTTTGACAGAAATGCAGGGAATGAAGCCGAGCGATTTCGCTCCGTATCGTTCATTCAAGATGACATTCACACCTGAGGATCTAGCCTTGTGAGAAACCTTCTTCGAGGAATGCTGGTCGTGATCTGCTGCATGGCAGGGATCGCGATGGCTGAGGAAAAGAACATTCTGGTCACCAGCGGTAGTGATCGGGCCACCCCGATCGCTGTTGTACCGTTCGGTTTCCAGGGCGGTGCTGTTCTGCCGGACGACATAGCTGAAATCATTGGTAACGATTTGCGGAACTCGGGCTACTACTCGCCGATTCCCAAGCAAAACATGATCAGTCAGCCAAGCCAGCCGAGCGAAATCATCTTCCGTGACTGGAAGGCGGTAGGTGCGCAATACATGATGGTCGGCAGCATCGCTCCAGCAGGCGGTCGCCTGCAGGTCCAGTGGGCACTGTTCAACGTTGCCACCGAACAGAAAGTGGCTGACGGCAGTGTTTCCGGTACCACCGAGCAACTGCGCGACATGGCGCACTTCATCGCTGACCAGTCGTTCGAAAAGCTCACCGGTATTCCGGGTGCGTTTTCGACCCGTCTGCTTTACGTGACGGCGGAGCGCTTCTCCGAGAAGAACACTCGCTACACCCTGCAGCGTTCGGACTACGATGGTGCCCGCGCCGTGACTCTGCTGCAATCGCGTGAACCGATCCTGTCGCCGCGTTTCGCTCCGGATGGCAAACGCATCGCCTACGTGTCGTTCGAGCAGAAGCGTCCGCGCATCTTCATGCAGAACATCGACACCGGTCGCCGTGAGCAGATCACCAACTTCGAAGGCCTGAACGGCGCGCCAGCCTGGTCGCCGAATGGCGATCGCCTGGCATTCGTGCTGTCCAAAGACGGTAACCCGGATATTTACGTGATGAACCTTGCATCGCGTCAGATCACCCGTGTAACCGCAGGTCCGGGCATCAATACCGAACCGTTCTGGGGCAAAGATGGCTCGACCATCTACTTCACCTCCGACCGTGGCGGCAAGCCGCAGATCTACAAAACCAGCGTAAGCGGTGGTGGTGCTGAGCGTGTGACCTTCATTGGCAACTACAATGCCAACCCGAAGCTTTCGGCTGATGAAAAGACCCTGGTGATGATCCATCGCCAGGACGGTTTCACCAATTTCAAGGTGGCGGCCCAGGATTTGCAGCGCGGCAGTGTAAAGATCCTCACTGATAGCACTCTGGACGAGTCACCCACTGTTGCGCCCAACGGCACCATTGTAATCTCAGACACCCGCCACCAGTGCCGGTGAGTCTTGATGCTATTTTGCATTAATTGTCGAGCTA
>NZ_JBIUWN010000030.1:0-60534 GCF_044743485.1 Pseudomonas sp. NPDC087614
TCAGGTGAATAGTACGGCACGACCAGTCTCTTTCCGCCCCCGATATGCTTTTTTTGGAAAAACCGGAGAGGCGACAACTATCCTGACACCGGGGGCGGTTTTGAAGTGGTAGATCGCACCACCGAGACCTGAAAAACGCTTGAAAACGCCCTAAAACACGCCGAAAACACGTTGAGTAAAATGGTACAGAATCAGAGCCTTAGCCCAGTAAAATCAATGCCTGCGCTGTCTCGCCGCTTCAGCGTGGCCCCGATGATGGATTGGGCCTACTAATCTCTAGAGCCCTTAAAAATATGACTTCTAGTCAGAGCAGATTTCTCCCGTACCACTTTTGTACCACCTGATTTGACCATACATACAAATTCCAGGGTATTGCTGCTCACCTCCTTCTGAATCACTGTATAAATAAACAGAGCATAAGGATTGGTCATACCCGGAAAAATCATCAACTTGGATCAAATAAGGGCTTTGAAGGAGGCGGGAATCGAATGGGGCTCAGGATTTTCCATCGATGACATTTCACCTGGCTCCTCACAGAACCACTGCGCCGCAGCTCGCTCCATGCTCGACTGGTCAGCGGAAGCCCGTCCATCATCACGCCCACACGCTCAAAATCGACGAACACAACCCATAAATTAAGACTGACCCTGCACCTGCCTATAGGCTAAAATGCCGCCCATTTGCGCGTGGTCGCGTGGTCGCGTGGTCGCGTGGTCGCGTGGTCGGCACACTGGCTGTGCACAACCTTAACGTCAACACCGTATGTGAACGAGTATTTAGTGCAGATAATTATTCCAATGTCAGGCTTCGGCGAGCGCTTCCGTCGAGCAGGCTACTCAGTCCCCAAACCACTTATTGAAATAGACGGAAAGCCGATTATTGCCCACGTCATTGATATGTTTCCGGGTGAAACCGATTTTATTTTTATTTGCAATCAGGACCATCTGGACAATCCTGATTACCGCATGGCGTCCATTCTGCAAGACCACTGCCCTACCGGTCAGATCGTCGGTATTCCTGCTCATAAACTCGGCCCGATCCATGCCGTACGACAGGTAGAACATCTGATTGCCGCTGACACCCCGGTGATCATCAACTATTGCGACTTCACCTGTTACTGGGATTGGCAACACTTCAAACAGTTCGTGAAGGCTACGGCATGTGTGGGTGCAATCCCTGCCTACAAAGGCTTTCACCCGCACACCCTCGGCAGCACGAATTATGCCTACATCCGCGAAACGCAGGGTTGGGTGCAGGACATTCAAGAGAAGCAACCCTACACCGACAATCGCATGGAGGAGTTCGCGTCCAGCGGGACTTACTACTTCGACTCGGGCAAGACCATGAGCGAAGCGTTCCGCAATACCATGGATCAACAACTCAACGTCGGTGGCGAGTATTACGTCAGCCTGGCCTACAAGTCTCTGCTTGCAGAAAACCAACCTGTCGCGGTTTACCCACTCCAGCACTTCATGCAGTGGGGCACACCGGACGATGTCCGGGAATACAATGGCTGGTCGGCGACTTTCGAAACAATGAACGGGCAATCAAAACGTTCGCAGACTTCCCCGACTGGCGCCCTGGTCATCCCGATGGCGGGAATGGGCCAGCGCTTTGCAACAGAAGGTTATGCACTGACCAAGCCACTGATCCCGGTGTCAGGCAAACCCATGGTCACCCAAGCCACTGAGGACTTGCCCAAAGCCGAGCACCACGCCTTCGTTCTTCGCCAAGACATGCCCGGTTACGCAGAGATAGCCAAAGAGCTTGAACGTGTATTCCCCGCCACCGTGATTGAAACAATCCCGCAAGTAACGGAAGGCCAGGCCTGCACTGCGCTGCTCGGACTGGAGGCTCTGGAACGCGCCATCACGGATGTTCAAGGCCCCATTACCTTTGGCGCCTGCGACAATGGCGCCCTTTATGATGAACAGGCATTCCGGGCCCTGGTCGACAATCCAGAGATAGATGTCATTGTGTGGGGCGTGAGGGGGCATGCAAATGCCATCCGTCATCCGCAAATGTTTGGCTGGATCGATGCTGAGAACGGTCGGATTCGTCGAATCTCCGTGAAGACCCCACTGGAATCCCCGGCGACAGATCCGATCGTACTGGGAACCTTTACATTCCGCCGCGCGGAAGACTTCCGCCAAGTGGTTTCGCGGTTGATTCAGCGTGATGGTCGCATCAATGGCGAGTTCTACATTGACTCGACTATTAACGATGCCATCGAATCAGGCCTGCGCTGCGAACTGTTCGAAGTCGATAGTTTCCTGTCATGGGGCACCCCGAACGACCTGCGCACTTTCGAATACTGGCAGTCCTGTTTCCACAAATGGGCAGGTCACCCTTATCGGCTGCAGAACGATGATCGAATCCCGCAGGACGCGGTTGCCGGACTGGAGTCTCGCTATCAAGCAATGGTGCCCGCTTTACCAGGCACAACAGCATGATCAAGCGTGAGCTTGCAGTCTTTCTGGTCGTAGGCTCGCTGACTGTCCTGATCGATTTCCTGACCTATCGCGGCCTGGTCTGGACAGAGTGGATGACTGTCGATCAGGCCAAAGCAATCGGCTTTCTGACCGGCACGCTGTTTGCGTACTTTGCCAACAAGGTGTGGACTTTTGGCCAGCAGGAGCATGCGCCTGGCAGCGTATGGCGCTTCGTCCTGCTGTATGCAATCACATTGGGCGCCAACGTTCTGGTCAACGCCGGTTGCCTGGCGCTGCTCAGTACACTGTCCATTGCAGTCCCGGTTGCATTTTTGATTGCCACGGGTGTATCGGCCGCTCTCAACTTCCTTGGAATGAAGTTGTTCGTGTTCAAGGCCAGCAATCTTACGGAGAAGTCATGAAATTTTCGCTCATCATCCCCTGCTACAACGAGTCGGCCAATTTGCCACTGCTGCTGGAACGCTGCAAAGGCCTGGTCGAACAAGCTGGCGTAGAGGTGATTCTGGTCGACAATGGCTCCACCGACGACAGCCCGCAGGTTTTAGAGCGCCTGTTGCCGTCCTACCCCGGATGCAGAAGCGTACGGGTCGAGGTCAATCATGGTTATGGTTACGGCATTATTTCCGGCCTGCGTGCAGCTGAAGGCGAGATTCTCGGCTGGACCCATGCAGACCTGCAAACCGACCCAATGGACGCCTTGCGTGGGCTTGCGTTCTTTGATCAGCACGGGTCAGACATTTTTGTAAAAGGGCGTCGCTTCGGCCGACCATTGGCAGATGTTGTGTTCACCTTCGGCATGAGCGTTTTCGAAACGGTTCTGCTCGGTAAACCGATGTGGGATATAAACGCTCAACCCACCATGTTCTCCAAGGCTTTTTTCCAGCGTTGGCAGGCTGCCCCGTCGGACTTTGCACTTGACCTGTATGCGTATTACCAAGCCCACATTCAGGGTTTGAAAGTTTATCGATTTGCTGTGCGTTTTGGTGAGCGCGCCCACGGCGTTTCACACTGGAACGTCAACTGGGCAGCCAAAAGAAAATTCATCCGCAGAACTGTCGATTTCAGTTTGCAACTTAAGAAGAGTCTAAGGACATGAAACTCATCTCGCATCGGCGTAACACCCGTCAGGAACTCAATGCCACAGATGGAAAATATGGCATCGAAGTCGATATCCGCAGCTACGGTAACGACCTGATTATCCACCACGACCCCTGCGTCCCGGGTGAATCGTTTGACGAGTGGATTGCCGACTATCAGCACGGCACACTGATTCTGAACGTCAAGGAAGAAGGCCTGGAAGCACGCCTGATCGCCTTAATGAAAGAAAAGGGAATCGAAGACTACTTCTTCCTTGATCAGTCCTTTCCGTTCCTGATCAAGTGGTCCAAAGCCGGCGAACGCCGTTGCGCCGTCCGTGTGTCCGAGTTCGAATCGATTGAAACGGCACTGACGCTGGCAGGCAAAGTTGATTGGGTATGGGTCGACTGCTTCACCCAATTCCCACTCAGCCATGACGACGCCAAGCAACTACAAGATGCGGGGTTCAAACTGTGCCTGGTTTCCCCCGAACTCCAGGGCCGTAACGCCGAAACCGAGATTCCAATGCTGGCGAAACTGTTGGCCGAGCGGGATATCATTGCCGAAGCGGTTTGCACCAAACGACCGGACCTCTGGGAAACGTTGGCTGCGAACGCATGAATATAAAGTTTCTCTGCCACCCGACCTTTCTGATCGGGCTGGTACTTCGTCTTGTACTTGTACTATGGGTAGCCCCCACACCGGTGACCGAGTGGTATCTGCCATTCCTGGACACCAGCACCAACACGCTGACACTTAACCCGTGGGGGACGTGGCTGGATCAAGGCGGCGAAATTACTGCGTTTCCCTATGGCTATGTCATGTGGGTGGCTTTCCTGCCCGCGATTTTGCTATGCAAGGCGCTCTCACTCCCTCTGATACTCGGCTACGGCCTGACACTGATCGGCGCAGACTTCCTGCTTCTGGCGGTACTCAGAAAAATAGTTCCCAATCGTGATCGATTGCTGATTGCTGCGTATTGGCTATCGCCTATCGTGATCGTCGGCAGTTACCTACTCGGGTTCAACGACCTGATACCGGTGCTTTTGCTTGCCGAGTCGCTTTACTTCCTCAAGCGTGCGCGGTTGATCCTGACGGGCCTAGTGTTTGTTGCTGCGATCTCAGCCAAGCTGAGCATGGTGCTGGCACTCCCGTTCTTCCTGATATACCTGCAACACAACCGCCCTCTGCGCCAGCACCTGCCACACCTGCTGATCGGTCTGGGCGTGGGCGCCGTCGTGACCGTTCTGCCATTTCTGTTGTCCAGCGCAGGCGTCAGCATGCTCTTCAACAACCCGGAAATAGGGAAAGTCTACAAGCTGGCATTCAGCATCGGCGATACCACCCTCCTGTACGTGGTGCCCCTCGCCTACTTGCTGATGCTCTATGCGGCCTGGCGGATCAAACGCCCTAACTTCGAGCTCTTTCACTCCATGCTCGGCCTGGTGTTCCTGCTCGTGGTCCTGATGACGCCGACGTCGCCAGGATGGTTTATCTGGGCCATCACACCCCTGGTGGCTTATCAGGCAGCCAGCAACCGGGTTGCGGTCGCTATCGCCGGGATCTTCTCGCTGCTCTATGTGGTGAGCGCTCTGCTGACTACCCCTGACGCCAAACTGATGGTCGAGCAGGCATCATGGCTGCCGCAAGCGGCCAGCCAATGGTTGTTCGCCGACAAGTTGTCGTCGCTGGTCCATACAGCGATGGTCGCAACAGGTGTAGTTCTGGCCATTCGAATCTGGCGAGAGTCGGTCAGCCGCAACGATTACTTTCGTCTCAGCCGCAAACCATTCGTCGTCGGCGTCGCCGGCGACTCTGGTGCAGGCAAGGATACCTATTCGGATGCGATAAAAGGGCTGTTTGGTGGCCACTCAGTCGCCACCCTTTCGGGTGATGATTACCACTTGTGGGACCGTCAGAAACCCATGTGGCAGGTAATGACTCACCTCAACCCCATGGCCAACGACCTTGAAGGCTTCGCAAATGACCTGGTGGCATTGACCGACTCGAAGAACATCCACTCCCGGCACTACGATCATCAAACCGGCCGCATGAGCCGCCCGTTCATGATCAAGAGTAATGACTTTGTCATAGCCAGCGGCTTGCACGCGCTATATATGCCGATCCTTCGTGAATGCTACAACCTGAGTGTTTACCTCGACATCGACGAAAGCCTGAGACGCCACTTCAAGCTCCAGCGCGATGTACATCAGCGCGGGCACACCGAAGAGAAGGTGCTGGCCTCCTTCGAACGCAGAGAGCCGGACTCGGCACGCTTTATTCGCCCACAAGCAGCTTATGCAGACTTGGTGCTGTCCTTGCAACCCATTCATCCGCGCATTCTGGAGGGAGCCGGCAAAAACCACCCTCTGCACTTCAAGATCGTGGCGCGCTCGCGCAACGGCCTGAACGAACTCTCGCTCACCCGAGTACTGGTCGGTGTTTGCGGTCTGCATGTTGACATGTCAACTCGTAACGACGCGAATGAGGTCGAACTGACCATAGAGGGTGAAACGTCGGCCCAGGACATCGAAATGGCAGCGCGGATGATCTGCCCGCGCGTCTTCGAATTCCTCGACCTCAAACCGCAATGGCAAGACGGCGTCATGGGGCTAATGCAACTGATTACCCTCTCCCATATCAACCAAGCACTGACAAAACGGTTCATATAGTGAAGATTTTTGCACCCGAGCGATTCAATCGCCTCCCCGACGCCATCCTGTTCGACACCGATAACACGCTGTATCCCTACGACCCGGCGCATTCCGCGGCACAGCAGGCGGTCAGAGATAAAGTGGTCAATACCTTCTCGATCAAGCCGGAAGTGTTTGACAACGCGTTCAAGGAAGCACGCCAGCAGGTCAAAACTCGCCTGAAACACACCGCGTCTTCCCATAGCCGTCTTCTGTACCTGCAGCGCATGCTCGAAATCATGGGCCTGGGTTCGCAGGTTCTGCTGGCACTGGACTTTGAACAGACCTATTGGCGCACCTTCCTCAGCAATGCCGTGCTGTTCGACGAGGTCAAGGACCTGTTGGACGACCTGCGCTTGTTGGGTATCCCGACCGCGATCGTGACCGACCTGACGGCTCAGATCCAGTTCCGCAAGGTGGTCTATTTCGGGCTCGATCATTACTTCGATTACATTGTAACCAGCGAAGAAGCCGGTTTCGACAAACCCCATGAGGCCCCCTTTCAGATCGCACTTGAGAAAATGCGGCCAGTGGGGGACTGCATCTGGATGATAGGCGACAATCCAGTGAATGACATTCGCGGGGCACGGCAAAAGATCAATGCAGTAACTCTGCAGAAAATCCATTCGGGCTCAGCGCTCGGCGAAGGAGAAAACACACCAGATGCCTCGTTCAAGAGCTTCAACGTCCTGAGAAAGTTCATTGCTAATCTGGGAGATAAACGATGAACCTCGACAAAAGCGACCTCCGAGCGGAGGTCAGCGCCTACTGCGCATCCATCGGATCTGACCCCCTGTTGGTGCAGGGCGCCGGCGGCAACATATCCTGGAAGGATGGCGACACCCTTTGGGTCAAGGCGTCCGGCACTTGGCTCGCCGATGCTGCCGAGAAGGATATCTTTGTACCCGCCGACCTGGCCCTCCTGCGAGAAGCAATCAAAGTCGGTAACTTCGAGGTGGCGCCCCTCATCCGCGGTGACTCTCCCCTCCGTCCATCAATCGAGACTTTGCTCCACGCCCTGATGCCCCACCGGATCGTTGTCCATGTCCACGCCGTCGAGGTACTGGCGCATTTGGTCAGAGCAGGCTTTCGCGAGACCCTCAGCCATGCATCTGCTCCGGGAATTACCTGGACCTGCGTAGGGTATCTCAAGCCAGGCGCCGCCTTGGCGACTGGCGTGGCAGAAGCCCTGGCTGAGACTCCTGGTTCGAACGTAGTTTTTTTGCAGAACCACGGGGTCGTGATCGGAGCAGACAGCATTGCCGAAGCCAACGCCACCCTCCTCACACTGACAGGCATTTTCCGCACCGCACCGCGTGCGCCGGTTCCAGCCAAATTGCCCACTGCCCCCATCAGCAGCGACGGAACCCTTTCCTGGGGACCCATCGGTGATCCACTACTTCACCAACTAGCTATCGATCCAGTACTCTTCGAGCGCCTACTCGACGACTGGGCCTTGTACCCCGATCACGTGGTCTTTATGGGCGCTCGTGCGGTGACGGTGAACGACGAGGCCGAACTACCTTCATCCCTCGCCAGGGCCACCCCGATGCCGGATGTCGTATTCATTCGCGGTAAGGGTGTGTTTACCCTCCCTACCTTCAATACCGGCAAGCAAGCACAAATCCGATGCTACTACGACGTCCTCGCCCGCCAGGATGCTGACGCACTGCTCTCCTCCCTTTCCGAGGACGACATTTGCGGACTCCTAAACTGGGACGCGGAACGCTACCGCATACAGCTGACGAAATAACTCCCCAAGCTATCAAAGCTCACTGACGATCCCCTCATGACGACCGAACGCTCATTCCGTACTTACACGATCGCCTGCTATGCCATCGCCGGCGCCATTATCGCCGTCCTCTTTCTCGAAAACTTCACCTTCTCGAGCAGCTTCTCCATACTCGGCTTCCGGGCAATCGATGACGTTGCGTTCCAATCGACCCTGCGCCAGGTTCACTTGGGTCTGCAGTCTGGCAACCTGGAGCAACTGTTCTCGATCAACGACTACGCGTACGGCTGGATATTCTGGGCGCCACTGGCCTTGATCACCTACCCCCTGTTCATGATCAGCCACGCCTTCTCCGTAGACTGGCCCTTGATCGTCGCTCCTCGCCAGATTTCCTTGCTGTTCGCGGTCCTGAGCATGATCGTCATGCGCAAGACGCTAAAGCATCTGAAGGTTGCCGAGTGGGGCTGCGCTAGCGCGGTACTGATGTTTGTCCTCTTCCCTTCTCTCGGCTATTTTTCGCTGCGCTTTGGCACGGTCAATGCGGTAACGTTTTTCTCGCTGCTTACCGTTTATCTAGCCCTGAATTACGAGCGGGCAACAGTCGGCGGGACAGTTCGCGTAGCCCTGAGCCTTGCAGTCGCCGGTGCGATCAAGCTGAGCGGACTGCTGATCGCCCCACTGGCCCTCTTCCTGGTGCTGCGACGAATAAAGGGAAGGCAGATTCTCCCGGTACTGATCATCCCGGCAGTCGTGTTCCTGCTGGCCTTGGGCATTTTGACCAATCCACTGTTCTTGCTTATTCCTTTCAAGCCGCAGATCTGGACCGATTACCTTGCCATTCTGCAGCACTACCTCGAAGTGACCCGCGTCCCGTCCGGCCCGGATAATCCCATCGAGCGCTTTTACCTGGGTGCTTTCAGAAGGCTGACTAATGCGGTTGTAATGGCCGTGCTCGCCGCAGGTTGGCTGGTCGTGATCATCCGCAACAGGACCTGCCGTGCCGACTTTGTCGCCATACTGGTCGCTGTCACGCTGGCAACCACATACCTAATACTCTCGGTGAAAAGCGTTACCGGCATCGGCACGTACTTCACCAGCGTCTCGTTCCTGATCCTGCTCGGCATCACCGGATACGCGAGCTCACCAAAGGCTGTTTACTTATTTGGCACGCTAATCATCCTGATGCTGGCTGATGTTGCCGGCCGTGCTGAGGATGAATTTGAAAACCTCAGCAGTGTCCAGCAGGGGTTCGATAGAGGCCCCTCCCCTAACAACCACTTTAGCTACTTCATCAAAGAAGCCTTCTCGCGCAATGACATGAGCCTCGCATCCTCTACGGTAAGTTGCATCGAGGAACACAGTAATGGTCGCAAGCCCGGACATATCTTCATTGATTTCACGGCACCATCGGCAATCAACGCACTCAGTTACCCTGAAACGTGTGTCTCCGTTGCATGGAACAACCTGTCCCCGGCAGGCAAGTATTGCGACAAACCGGTAGATTACCTGATCTTGGATACCCGAGATGCTGTCGGCTTCCTCCCTATCGACGAGTTCGAAAAACGGGTAAAGAAAACCGACGAGAAAACCGCCGAGGGCTACAAGCTGGATCGCCAGAGCCGTATGCTCCTCTCCAGCGAAGGCACCTTCGACAACCAGCGCTTCACGGTCGCCTGCGACCTAGGCCGTCTAAAGATATACAAGTCAGAAGCTCTGTTAAGCAATAACAAACCCGTCATTTCGCCCTGACCCCCCTTCCAAGGATCTCGTTTGCAATCACTCAAAACATCAGTCAGGGAGACGAAACGGTGTGGGAAGAAGTGTTAACGCGGTTTGAAAAAAGCACTGGCCGGTGTTACGCCAAACTTGTCGTGGAGCAAGCCATCCCGGCCGTTTTTTTTCATTTCGATGTCGAGACTTCTTTGGCGTAGGCCTGACAGGCCGCCAATGCGATCAGTCCTTGGTCGCCGGCATCGGTGATGCCGATAATTCGTTGAGCATGCGCTGGGTCAAGTTGGGCTCTTGCGGGGCCATGAACCATGCTGCCGGTGGCGGTGGTGGCTGGCACTGCGCAGCCGCTGCCGGCATCGGTGGCGTCGAGTAGGACTGACAGGCGCACATCAGCAGTGGCAAGGCGGTCGCGCAGGCGACCTTGATCACGTTGGGCATCACTCATGGCTCGGTAATGGGTTTGTTCGCTGGCTGAAAGTCGCTGCTCGAGCGCCAGGCGTTTGTCTTGCTCGGCACGCTGCTGTGCAGCCACGGCTAGGGCCAGTTGGTTGAGAGTTTCGGCCTGTAGGCGGGCTTGTTGTTCGAGCTGCTGGCCGTAACGCCAGTCTTGAACCCGCAGGCGATCGCGGCAGAGCCACCGACCAGCACGGCCAATAACACGCCCACCGCGAGCAGCCGATACGGTGCAGGGATCAGGTCGACGAGACGCATAGCACTGCCCTCGCCCGCTCCCACAGCTGCAACCGATCCGCCAGACCATTGAGACCACCATTGATCTTGCGGGTGATCGCCTCGAACTCATCCCGATCCGCCAACCCGTTCAGCTCCCGCACCCACCAGAACCACGCGGCCGACTCGGCGGCCCATTCCGGAAGCTCGAGCAGCGCCGGGCTACGCAGCAATCGTTCGTCACCGAACAGCGCCAAGCTGCAGCGCAGGTAGTTGCTGTGACCGGTGATCTGAATCAGACCGCGACCTCGATAGCGCTGGCCATCACCATCGGCCTCCGGGGTATTGCCCAGCCGAGTGGCCAGGGTGCCGGTATCGTACTTGCTCAGGTACTGCTCGCCACCCAGTTCGCGCACGTACTGCAGTTGTCCGGACTCGTGGCCGATCTGAGCCAAGAAGGCAGCCTGTCGTTTCGGCGTAGTGATCTGCCGGCGCGCCATGGCGGCATTGAGGGCAGAAACAAATACGCCCGCTTGGCGGCGGGCGTTGGGCATGATGCGTTGTAGCTGTTGCTCTGTCAGTGACATCGCGGGTCTCCATTTTGGTGGTGGTTACGGCGCTACTGCTAGAGCTGAACGACCTTCAGATCCTTCGCCGTTTTTTTCTTTTTGCCTTTGGCTTTCGCCTTGCCCTTTTTGCCGCCGTTGCATTCAACCGTCGTGCTCCAGCCCGACTGGGTGTACACCTGCTCCACCGAGTCGACGAGGTACTCACCGTCGAAGCCGACCTTGAAACCCTGAGCATCGATCGTTCGTTCGGCAAACAGATCGGTACGCCCAGTCATTTCCAGACGCACTTCGGCAGTTGAACGATTGAAGGCTGCCAGTCGCGCCTTGGCGGCCGCCTCCGCTGCGGACTTGTTCGGGTAGATATGCCGATCGGTGTGTACCGGTGGCAGTCCGTCTGGAGAGTCGTCGTTGTCCAGGGTGACCACGGCGAGCTTGCCGCTCTTCTTGTCCTGGTGTTTGGTCGACACCGCCTTGTGCGTGTTGCGGTCTCCCAGCCGGAACTTAAAGCGACTGACGTCACGGCGATGAATCACCACCACACCAAAGGCCTTGCCAGAGGCGCTCTCGCCACCCTGACGTGGCATGACCAGCAACTTGCCGTCGGCTACCTTGGCGGTGCAGTCGTACTGCTTGGCCAGGCGAGTGATGAAGTTGAAGTCTGACTCATTGAGCTGGTCCGCCCGGGGCACCTTGGTCTGCACTGGGCACACCGGTTGCCAGCCATTACGCGCGGCGAGATCGGCGACGATGCGCGACAAGGGCACGTCTTCCCAACTGCCGCTACGCGTGGTCTTGCCGCTGCCACGCATGTCGCTAGCTTTGCCGGAAATCACCAGGGTGTCCGGCGGTCCGTCGAAATCAACGTCATCGACGACGTAGCGACCGATACGGGTCAATGCCGTTTCGGCGTAACCCAAGAAAATTTCAATGCCTGCTCCGCGTGGTGGCAGAGCCACGGCGCCGTCACGGTCATCAATGCGCAACTCGAACTCGTCGGACTCCATGCCGGGCTTATCAGTGGTTTTCAGTTGCAGCAGCCGATCATTGATCAGGGCCGTGATGTCGGCGCCGTCGGCCACGACGCGAAAGGCTGGGGTCATGGTTCTGTCCAAAAAAAGCCCGTACACGGCGGGCAAAATAATGTCAGGGGTGATGCTCTACGGGCCGGTATCAGCCCCACAACATCACCACCTCATCAGTGGGTGAAGTAATAAGGCGGCGCCTTGGGGTCCAGCGGCTGGACGATCAACAGGTGCGGAAACGGTTTGACCGCTTCCGGCATAGGGGTGGTATCGCCGGCCAACGAACCCGTGGGAACGATGTTGGCCAGCGAAGGGCTGACCTTGCCCGCGATCTTGTTGATCGCCGTGGATGCCCGGGCGGCCTGTTCCTTCAACTGGCCCATGCGTTCATCGATCTGCGACACGGCGCGCGAGGCCTTGTTGTAGGTGGCCACCACCTGGCCCACTTTGGCCTGAGCCGCGTTGACCCCGCGCATCACCCGTTGCAGCTTCTGCCCGATCACGGGGCCCACGAACGGCACGCCTTCCAACTCCGAGGCCGCGCCGCTGATTTCGCTGATGGCGCCGTTGACTGGTCCCAGCATGCCGTCCAGGCTGCGACGACCGCTCTCGCCGGCTGTCGCCAGGTATTTCAGCCCTGACTGCAGTTGCTCCATATAAGCCATTGGCTCTCCTCGTTACACATGCGGTTCGTCATACAGCGTGCGGTTCTGCAGCTGCTGGGTGGACTGGCGTAATTGCTGATCAATGTAGGGCTGCAGCTCCCGCGCCAGTTGCGCCGGATCTTTCACATCGCCCTGCACGGTGATGTGCAGCGGGGCCTGGATCTCCACCCGCTGCTCGATCTTTGGCGGCTCGGCTTTGGGTGCCGCAGAAACCGGTGCCAGCAACGCCGGCACATTGGGTGTCGCAGGCTTGCTCAATGACCGGGTGACATCGCCCAGCCCGGGGCTATCGGCGTCCCGTTCCGGCAACAGGCCCGGCGCGGAGGCAGCTTTAGATGGCGCAAACGAACGGGCGATATCGCCCATCACCGGCGGGAGGTTCTGCCCGGCGTTGGCCATCATCAGCGGCCCGGCGGCGGGCATAGTCTTCAGCGATTCGTCGGTGCCGAACATCGACTTACCGACCACACCACCCAAGGCATCACCGCCCATGTACCCGAGATATCCGCCGATCAACCCACCGACGATGTTGCCGATCACCGGCACGGCGGTACCGATGGCGGCACCCGCCGCCGCACCGGCCAACGTACCCGCCAGCCCACCGGCCGCCTGGCCGTAGCCCTCGGCTTTTTCATCCTGTGTCACGGCGTTGTTGTAGGTGTCGACGGCCTTGAATCCGGCATCGACCACCGCGAGCAAGGCCGGCCCCTTCATGCCCGCACCGATACTGCCACCGCGACCACCGCCGCCGCCCTTGCCGCCCTTCTTACCCTTGCCATCACCGACATCCAAGTCACCCGCATCCAGACCGCCCCCTATGGCGGGCAGGTTGGTGACAATCACTTTTTGCGGAATATTCGGGTTGCCCAGCAAACTGCCGCGTCCAATGTTCATCAGGCCCTTGGCCATTTTGAAGGTGCTGACCACGCTACTCAGGGCGACCAACCCGGCCACGACAGCACCGATACCGGTCACCAGACGTGGGGTAACATCCGAGAACTCAGTCAGGCGGCGGGCCACGCTGGTGATGCCCTCGGCCACGGCATCCGTTACCGGCCGCAACGCATCGCCGATGCTGCGCATGCCATCGTCCATGCTCTGGGCCATCTCAGCCCATTTTTGCGAAGACGTTTGCCGGCGTTCCGCCAGGTTTTTATCGAGAATGCCGACCGCCTGCGCCGAGTCGTTTTTCAGCTTGCTGTACAGATCCTTGTTCTGGGTGTAGGCAGTCAGAGCCGCCTTGACCTGCATGTCGGCAAACAGATCCCCGGTACGTAACGCCTGCTCCAGGGACGCGATCATGGCCTTAGCCTTGACCGGGTCAGTCTCTTTGCTGATCTTGGCTGTGGCTTCTGCCATGGCCGCCGCTTTCTTCGGATCGGTCGCCGCAATGTACTTTTGCGCTAGGGCGAAGCTCGACTCCAGGGTCGACATACCGTTTTGCAAGCCAGTGGTCATCGACGCTTGGTAATCAATGCCGGCCTTTTTGTACGCATCGACCGTTTCCCCCGAACCGATTTTTTCCATCCAGTTTTTCAGGTTGTTCGCCGCCTCATCGGAGCCACCCGCCGTTTTCATCTGCACCTGAAGCATGGAGCCCAGTTGCGTCACCGAGTCCATGCCGGTGATGCCCAGCTTACCCATGCCGGCGAGCAGCTCAGGGAACCAGCGGGCCATGTCGGCCGCTTCAAAACTGCCGGCCTGACCTTGATAAGCGATCGCCTCCAGGGCCTTTTGCATCATCGCCGGATCGGTGATCTTGGCGTTCTGGCCCAAGGCGTTGATCATGCGCGCCGTTTCGGTGCCGTCCGATCCCTGCCCAATGGCAAACTTGGCCGCCGTCGGCGCGTACTGCAGGGCCTTATCCAGCTCCATGCCGGCGCCGACCAATGCGTTGACCACCTCGGCCACCTGGTTGCGCGCCATGCCGGTGTCCCGAGACGTGTCGATAATCGTCTTGGACATCTGCGTTTCTTTAGGATCGTTGGCAATATTGGCCTTGATTGCGATGTCACGAATGATTGCGCTGAAGTCCGCGCTGACCTTGGTCGGGATCGCTGCCGCAGCCACCATGCCCCCAGCTTGACCGATACTACTTTTGAGGCCTTGCCGCCCTTCCTCCAACTGTCGATGGCCCAACGCCTTCACCTCGGCCCCGGCGGCGACCCGGCCCATTGAGGTGTAGGCCTTGTTGAGCCGACCCACCTCGACGCCCTGTTTCTTCAGCAGGTCGAGGTTCTTTTCCAGTTTAGTCAGCAGCTTGCCCGCGCCTTCGGCGCCGGACATATGCGCCTTGCGCCACTCCTCGCGCAGGCGAATCGTGTCGCCGATGGTGTTCTGCAATACCCGGGCTTTGGTACCGACCGTGTCCAGATGTTTGATCTTGCTTTCGACGTCCTTGAACGCTTTGCCCACCGTCGCATCGACGGCGCCGCCGATGACAAAGCCGAGCGCCAGTTTGTTCGCCATGTGCGTGCCCCATGCGTCGGAAAAATGAACGGTGGCTCAATCCGTGAGCCACCACACCAGTTCGTTGAATGGCATGACCAGGATCTCGGCCGCCGAGAACCCGGTCTCTTTGGCCACTCGCTTGGCCAGAGTTTTCAACGTGGTCGCATCAAACGCCGTCGTCTTGGACCAGACGAAAATAGCCGGCCTGCAAACGCATGTAGTCGACCAGCTTGAGCGCCATCAGGTCCGCCTCCGGGGTCTGGGTCAGCGACGAAAACAGCGACATCTCACGCTTTTCCTCATCGCCGTTGCAGGTGGCCTGCGCGGCCCGGATATCCCGTACGCAGGGAGCACGAATCGACATATTGTCGACCAGCACACCGCTCAACTCGGTCGGGTATTTGAGGGTGATACGAAAGCCCTCTTCGGTGATTTGCAGCCACTTGGGCAGTGCGTCTTTTGCCGTTGTTTGCGTCATGTTTTTTTCCTTACAGGCCCAGGGCCGAACGTTCTTCTGCGAGTTGATCGACGCCGTCGACCACCAGCACCATGCCGACCATGTCGATCTCGTAGATCAACCGGCCATCGACTTCGAGCTTGTAGTAGGTCAGCGCCATGTTGTGTTTGCTCTCCGCCTTTTCACCGGGCTTCCAGTCCCCCATGTCGACCTCTTTGAGGCCGCCGCGCATGGTGACAATGACCGGGGTCACCCTGCCCTTAAGGCCTTTGAACGAGCCACGAAACACGGCATTGCACGCAGTGCGGTCGGAGAGGCCGAACCACTTCAATGCCTCGCGTCGCACGCCGTTAGTGGTAAACCCGGCTTCGAGCTTTTCCACGCCGGTCGGAATCTCGATCTCGCCGGCCATGCCGCCGCCGCGGTAGGTGTCCATTTTCAGGACGACCTTGGGCAGGGTGAGGCTCGGCATCTCCCCGGAAAAACTGACGCCGTCGATAAACCCGGCGCAGTTGGACAGAACTTCAGGAATCATCAGGTGGCCTCCTTAGGCGGTTTCAAGCACTTCAGTCATCCATTCATTGGTGACTTCGAACAGGAAATTCGGGTTCTCGGCCGGTGGCACGTCGGTGAATCGGATACGCCAGTACACCTTGCCCTGCTCGATCTGGCTGGCCGTGTTCAACTCATGGTCGGCGTACACCTCGAAGTTGATCACTGCACCCTGGTTCTTCAGGTCGCGCATGAACGCCTCGAGGCCGTCGGTGACGTCCTTGACGTAGGTCTTGGTGATCGAGCGGTCGACCGCCCATTTGTGGCCGGCCTGCACGGCATCCATGAGAATGAACAGCGTGCGAACGCGGGTAACGAATGCCCACTTCGGATCGCTGGCCAGCGTGCGGTTACCCCACAGGCGGAAACCGTCGTCGCGAATGATCGTGGTGATGTTGGCGTTGTTCAGCAGGTTGGCCCGGCAGGTGCCGTCGCCATCCAGGTATTCCACAGCACGCGTAGTGCCGGTTATGCCGACAAACTCCTTGTTCGACGGCGAGGCCCAAAAACCGTAGGTGGCGTCAGTCCAGGCGAACAGGCCCGCCGCCCAGGCCGAGCCGGGGGCATCGACCGTCTTACTGGCGTCGGTGTCCCAGAACTGCACCCCCGGGTCAACCATGAACAGGTTGCGACTGCCGAAGTTATCGGCGTAGGCCATGGCGGCTTCGTCGGTGGTGCCAGGGCCGTCGATGATGGCCATGGCTCGCAGTTTCTGGGCCAGGCCATCCATGGCGGTGGCCACCGCCTGGGTGGCCGAATGACCCGGCGCGATCAGCAGTCGCGGCTGCGCGTTGAACAAACTCTTGCCGTCGAGCAGCGCCTGCAGGCCAGTACGCTGACCGGAGGCCAACACCCCGCCGATGATCGCCGACGTCTGCAGCGCGGGGTCTTCCAGCTTGGCCACGCCGATGGCGACGATCACTGCCTTGGCCTTGGCGTAGATCGCCTGACAGGCCTTGGTGATGGCCGCACCGGCGCCGAATGCGGCAATGGCTTCGCGCTCGGTCGTGATCAGCTTCAGCTCGCCGGCTTTGGCCGTGCCGCCGCCGAGGATGCCAGGGGTAAAGGTGTCGCACAGCCCGATGATCGAGGACGACGGCAACGTGATAGTGCGTGCGCCGGCATCGACCGAAGTGGTCGTGACGCCGTGAAAGAAACTCATAAGGCTCAATCTCCAGAAAAGAAAAAGCCCCGCGTGAGCGAGGCTGTCAGGGATGTTCGTGTTACGCGTAACGGAAAAGAAAACGCCCCGTCAGTGCGGGCGGTTTATTGGGTCTGTTCGGCGATCCACACCAGCGCCGCTGGCCGGTGCTGGCTATCAGGGAAGTCTGGAGATTGAGGCCAGTCGCGCAGGGCCTGCATGTAAACCAACAGCTCGTTGAACTGCTCAGCGGAAAGCGTGGTGCCTACCTCGATTTCCAACTGATCCCGGTGACGCTTGCGCAACCACAGCACCGCCGACATCGCACCGTCACGCCATTCACGCTCAATCATTACAAGCGTGGATGGCTCTACCGCAAACAAATCTGGACTATCGTCCGGCAAATACTCTTCGGCGAAACCAGGCTGAGAGTTGGCGAACCGACCTGTTACATATCCCGCTTCATTTCGCTGCACAAATGGCATAACTATTCCTCCCAACCAAGCGTTAATACCGAAACTTTTACAGCAACGTTTGCTCTCGCCCGAATTTGAGCGTTGGCATTTGTCTTGATGGAAAGCTGCGCGCCGGAAGAGTCCGTTGCAGAGTCGGCGATAGACCCATAACCGCAGGTAAACCCTGGATAGCCAGTACTATTTGCTGGGGCCAAATCAGCCGTATCGAGAGCGCTGAAATAAACCATCGCATTGTTTGCCCATGCAAACGTATTCATTTCAGCATCCACCGCAATACCGGTTGGCACTGACAGCTTGTAGGAAATGGCGGCGGTGCTGAGCGAAGCTTCGTTCACATCCAAAATCGGCGTAACCCAACGAAAGCGGCGACGGCCTCGTGACACTTCCATTAAGAAAGGACGGATACCCCCGCCCGCATCCGTTCCCAAGCTCCCTATGTGGCAAATCAGCTCATAGCCCGCCGGCACTTGTGGCCCCGTAGGGCTCAGGGAAAACAGCACATCAGCCTCGCCACCGGCAATACGGCGCAATGCAAAAACGTGATACCACGCGCTAACCGCCCGGACGCCAGTATCAAGCTTATTGCCACCAGTTCCTGCCGACCATGCGCCTGCCGCCTGTAATACACCACTGATAGTCACAGACGAAAAGACCGGGTTTCCTAGGCTTCGCGCTGCACCGGGGCCAACGTCGACTGTCGTAGCCGGAGCGGCGCCGTTCATCACAAGGCAGAAGCCAGACAAATGGCCCTGAGGGGTCGCCACGGCAACCTGCGCCGCCAGAGCTGCAATGTCGATATTTCCCTGATTGATCGGCGCGTTCCAAGCCTTGATGCACCACATCACCGCCAAGTTTCGCGGGCGAGCTTCAGAGCCTCCAGACGATCCGGTTTCTTTGCTTGTACTACTACCAATGAAAATACCGGACCCCGCTGACAAAGTATCTTGACGCGAACCTACCGGGCCTCCTACGGAGTTGTTGTTATGGGTGTGCGCCTTGTTGTCATCAGCCTGCCAGCTCCCGAGCGCTCGGCCAGCATCCACCCCGCGCCCATGGTCCCAGCCCCGCAGGAACTCGGCCCGCGATTCAGGCAGACGGAAGTTGCCCGCGCCTTCGCCTCCCGTGTTGAACGTCGTGCCCAGATACGCGAACAAATCAGGGTACGTCGCAATGCTTTGCACGCTGCCATCAACTTCAAGGAAGCCCGGCGCCACCACGGCTTTTGGAAAGGCCACCATCGCGCCGACCGGCAACGCCGAGGCCTGCGCAATCATCGACTCGATTTCGGGTTTAGTGTAGGTGTCCTTGATCCCGAAACCAGCCAGCGTTTCCGGGTTATCACCCGACACCACCACCCCACGATTGTTGACGGTGACACGCCGGTACACACCGGGCGTCTTGTTCGCCGGCAGTACCTCCAGAATCGCCGCATCCACGTAGGCCCGCGAGGCCAGAACAATCGCTGGATCGATCTTCAGCGTGATGTTGCCGGCACTGGTGACGATGAAATTCATGCGCACGATTTGCGTGCGGCCAGAACCTTGCGTCAGGACTGGCTTGAAGCTCGGCGCGCAGTTGGCCACCGCCACCAAATCCCCGTCCGCGTCGTACAGACCGATTTCGCGAATCCACTTACCGCCCTCATCGGCCGGAATGATCTGCTCGGCGATGATCACCGCCGGGTTGTTCGGGTCGATCTTGATTTGATTCAGCGGACGGCGCCGCCATTCATGTATCAGCGCGGTCTGTGCGGCATTGGGGATCGGGTCGGTGCCGTTGGCATCCCCCACGCCCATGTCGGTGATCTTCCAGGGAATGCCGAGCGCGTCGGCGTTCGCCTGCTTGGCAACCCCCACGTTCGTGAGGATCGCAAAAAACTGCGAATTCGCATCAATCATAATAAACGTCCAGGGTGTCTATGGAGTGTTCGCGACCGACCACGCCAAAGCGGCCCGTGACCTCGATGTCACGCATCACCGGCGGGTAAACGTCGATTTCGTCGCCCTCGAAAAGGGAAACGGCAATGTTCAAATTGCCCTGAGTTTCGAGGCTGATCGCCAAGCCGTTCAGCTGTCGACTGACGGGTTTGGCATCGTCAATCAGGCGCTCCAGCTCCTGATACATCTCCTCGGTGATACCGGTGTCCAGCACACCGACCTTCAGGGTGAAAGTGCCCGGCATCCCCAAAGGCACGGTCTGCCACCACTCCAGCACCTCTATGAGATAACCCAGTGGCTCGACCACCCGCCGCAGTGCGCCGATGGTGCCCTTGTGTTTGTGGATGTAGAACGAGGCTTTGATCGCAGCCCGCTTGACCGGCTCCGACCAGTCCGGATCCCAGCGGTCGACCGACCAAGCCCAGGCCAGGTGCGGAAGCAGATGCACGGGACAGGTATCGGGGTTGTACAGCGTACGCAGCGGGATCAGCGTTTGTTCAACGAATGTCGCCTCAATAGCGCGCTCTAGTGGCGTGCTGTTGAGCGGTAAAAGACTGCGCATGTCACCCTCCCAGCACGACGTGGTATCCAGTGCAGTAAGCGGCCTGCGCCTTAGTAGGGGCCAGATCCTGCCAATTCTTGAGCTCGACCCGAGCAACGCCCGCGACATGCAGTTGCGCATCGACCCCGGAACGCGCCACCTCAAGCCCTAACCGCCGACGCGGGTTGATCCAGGCTTCCAGCCGCTTGATCGCCTCGGCGAGTGCCGCATCATTTTCCGGGCCGGCACCTTTCATGTGCAGCACCGCGTCGATGCTGTAGTGCAGAATCTCGGCGCCGCCTACCGTCAGGCAATACACCATCAGGTCAGCGCCACTGCCGAGGCGCTTATACCCCACGAAAAGCTGCGCGGGGCAGCGCTCGCTGATGCAACGCTAAACGCTCAGAAACGCCCGCTCGCGCAGCCTGTCGTGGGGTATAAAACCACCTCGCACACTCAAACTATGAGCGAAATAAAGGAGCTTATGACCATTACCGGCGTCGGTCGAAAACTAGCCGGAAAGATCCATGCAGCAGGCTACCGGTTGGGCCTCAGCGTCGCACAGCAAGGAGAACTTCAATGACACTCATTAGCTCAGACAACCTAGATCTCTGGACAACTGACTCTTTTGAAGACTCTGTCGCCGCAGCCTTGATCACCTGTTTTGAAACCAGAATCAAAAAAAATAAAGGGGCCGGCCCAAATACTCTTACTAATGAGCGGATGGGCCTCATCAGAAGAATCGGTCCCTATATTCCAAGCAACGACAGATTCATCATCGCGCCAAGCACAACCGGCTTTGGAGATTGGGAATTCGATGTTACCAATGACCCTTTACCTACACTGGGATGCATTGGGTTTACCAGAACACGACAAGCCCCGCCCGATGAATATGGTGGTTTTTTTCAAACCACATATATCCGAAAAGTTACCGGTCTGCCCAAGACATGGCACAAACGTTCGGGTGGACAGTTGTATGAAATAATAATAGCCGCAGCGGAAAATGATTTTATCGAGGGTGAACGTTCTTTCTTTTGCATAACGAAAGAAGGCAAAGTTGTCGCCTGTGAACAACGCTTTGAAATCGCTGGCCGGTACAAAACCAGTTACGACCTCACCACGCCAGAAAAGGAACTAAAAGATCGTGAAGCCAGAGCATCCATTGCTTTGCAATTCATAGCCGACAGCCGTTACTGCTGGACTATTGAGGCCCGTGAATCCAACTGCCTCGCTCGCCTGGGTTCAATGCCCGAGCAGATTAAATCCTTGCTGTACGCGAGATCAGTACCGCTGACCGAGACAGGACGAAAACGACCGATACTACACTTGGTGGCGGCTCATCAACGTCGTTTAAAGAATGGCATTGATATCGACATAACTGGATTTCTTAGGGGCGTTCAAACAGTCGAGATAGGTGGAACCTGTTTTACTGTTAGGCCAGCACCAGCACTACTGCCAGACCTATCTGCGGCCAGCAGAAGCAAAGTATCCATGCGCGAGGAGATAGAATGAACACAGCTTTCATTCTTATGGCCCAGTACAATGGCCGGGCCATTATCCCGCTGGAGCAGGTATGCAAGGACTACTTCACGCACCTGATCACCGATATGTTCCAGCGCAAGGTCATGGCCGGACAGATCAAAATCCCGATCACTCGGCTGGAGTCGAGCCAGAAAAGCGCCAAAGGTATCCACATCACTGATCTGGCGGCCTACCTTGATCTGCAACGGGAAGCTGCGGTGAAAGAATTCAACCAGCTCAACGGATACCGCCGAGCCAGTTAACTCACTGCTTACCCCAGGCGCCCAGCTTCACGGGCGCCTGAATGGTCCTCTCTAACCACGGCCATTCGGCATAGTGGTCACCTCGTCCGCGCAGATGGGTGTATCTACGTAATGAATTCCAATCCCGATGCCCGGAAACACTGGCCACTCGCGGGATATCCCAGTCCATTTCAAATAACCGGCTCACGCCGTCGTGCCGCAGATCGTGGAAGTGCAGATCTTCAATCATCAGAAACTTGCACGCCTTTGCCCAAGCAGTGGCGATCGATGACGAGTTGTAGGGGAAAATCTCTGCACGCTCCTTTGGCATGCTCTTCAGAATGCGCCAAGCTTCATCCGGGAGGTGACACCAAACATCGTTGCCAATTTTCTGGCCTGGGTTCTTCATGTCCCGCACCATCACCCGCTGACGCTCTTCATCGACGTCCTCCCAAAGCATTCGGCCGATCTCGTCTTGCCTACGCGTGGAGAACAACGCAAAGCCGGTGACTTTGAGCATATTGATCGAACTAGGGCGACGCTGCTGAATACCTACAAAGTGCTCCAGAACCTTATCCAGCTCGTCCTTGGTCGGCCGCCGATCCCGCTCGCGGCTTTTCATGTTGTAACCCAGCTTTCTCAACACCTTTCGAGCATCTGCCATCGCGTGGATATCGACCTCATATCCCCAAGCTGGCCGTGCAATCGATAGGACAGCCCCAAGGTGCGCCAGATCGTTGCCTGCCGTCTGCGGCTGGACACCGCCGCCCTCTTTGCTCATACGCCAGAGTGCAAAATCCACCAATCGCTGGCTGTTGATGGCGGAATCAACGGTCTGGCCAAACTCCGTCGCCGCGATAGCATTTAGAGTGGCTTCCTTGGTTTTACCCAACGGCCGGACTTTCTCCATTTCATCCAGGTACTGCTTGATCATGTCCTGTACGGTGACGCCCTTGCGGTTCGCCCGCTCAATCGCACCAGGCTGATCTAGCTCTGCCTCACGTCGCCGCACCCACGCTTGTGCCGCCTGTTTCCGGGCGAAGGTCTGGCTCTCTTGGTAGACTTGCGCTCCATCGCGAAACAGGCGTATCTGTGCCGTGTAACTGACTGAGCCATCGGTGCGTTTTCGTGCTCTGATCGTTGCCATAGTCGACTGGTACAATTCCGAAAGTGATTGGTACATTGTACCAGCGTCATCGAAAAAACGCCTGAAAACGCCTAAAAACACGCTATAAATACGTTGAGCCAAATGGTACCAAACACCCACTCCAGCCCAGTAAACTCAAGCCCTGCGCTATCTCGGCGGTTTTCCGTTGCGCCGATGATGGATTGGACTGACCGCCATTGCCGGTTCTTCCTACGCCTGCTGTCGAAGAACGCCCTGCTCTACACCGAGATGGTCACCACCGGCGCGCTCCTTAACGGCGATCACGAACGTTTCCTCCGTCACAACGAAGCCGAGCATCCGCTGGCGTTGCAGTTGGGCGGTAGCGTTCCGCTGGATCTGGCCGCTTGCGCGCGGATGGCCCAGGAACACGGTTATGACGAGGTGAATCTCAATGTCGGCTGCCCAAGCGATCGTGTGCAGAACAACATGATCGGTGCGTGCCTGATGGGGCATCCGCAACTGGTGGCCGATTGTGTGAAGGCGATGCGCGATGCAGTGTCGATTCCGGTGACGGTGAAACATCGGATCGGGATCAATGGGCGCGACAGTTACGAGCAGTTGTGTGATTTCGTCGGGACGGTGCGGGATGCCGGGTGTACCAGTTTTACAGTGCATGCGCGGATTGCGATTCTGGAGGGGTTATCGCCGAAGGAAAATCGCGACATCCCGCCGTTGCGCTATGACGTTGCCGCACAGTTGAAGGCGGATTTTCCGGAGTTGGAGATTGTGCTGAACGGCGGGATCAAGACGATAGAGGCTTGCCATGAGCATTTGCAGACCTTCGACGGGGTGATGCTAGGGCGTGAGGCTTATCACAATCCGTATTTGCTGGCGGAGGTGGATCAGCAGTTGTTTGCTAGTTCAGCGCCGGTGATCAGCCGCGCTGAGGCGCTGGCGCAGTTGCGGCCTTATATTGCCGAGCATTTGCAAGCCGGTGGCTCGATGCATCACATCACGCGGCATGTGCTGGGCTTGGGCACCGGGTTCCCGGGGGCGCGCAAGTTTCGTCAGTTGTTGTCGGTGGATATTCACAAGGCCAAGGATCCGCTGGCGTTGCTGGATCAGGCGGCGGAGTTGCTTGAAGGCCGTTGATGCCCTCCCCTCAAACTGGCCAGGCGAGCTGATTCGCCTGGCTTGATCCTCATCCCGCCGCTGCCGCCGTCCAGTTCACCCAGCCGAACAGCCACGTTGCCAGTATCAGCAAGCCAAACGCGATCCGATACCAGGCGAACGCGGCGTAGCTGTGGTTGGCGATGAACTTGAGCAGGCCGCGCACAGCGATCATCGCGAAAACAAACGCAGTAACGAAGCCGAGGGCGAAGACTGGCAGGTCACTTTGCTGAAACAGGTCGCGGTACTTGTAGCCAGAGTACACGGCGGCGCCGACCATGGTCGGCATGGCGAGGAAGAACGAGAACTCGGTGGCGGCTTTGCGCGACAGACCGAACAGCAGGCCGCCGATGATGGTCGAGCCGGAGCGCGAGGTGCCTGGAATCATCGCCAGGCATTGTACGAAACCGACCTTTAGCGCGTCAGACCAGTGCATGTCGTCGACGTGATCGACACTCACGACGTGATTACGCTGTTCGGCCCACAGCATCACAACACCGCCGACGACCAAAGCCACAGCGACGGTGATGGGGTTGAACAGGTATTGATGGATTTTGTCAGCGAACAATACTCCCAGTACAACGGCGGGGAGAAAGGCGATCAACAAGTTGAGGGTGAAGCGCTGAGCATTACGCTCAGTGGGCAATCCTTTGGCGATGGCGAAGATCTTCGGCCGGAACTCCCAGACGACGGCAAGAATGGCCCCCAGTTGAATAATGATGTTGAAGGCCATCGCACGTTCGCCGCCGAAATCCAGCAAGTCGGCGACGATAATCTGGTGGCCGGTACTTGAGATAGGCAGGAACTCGGTCAGGCCCTCTACCGCACCTAATATCAACACCTGGAAAAGGGTCCAGAAATCCATTAATCCTCCGTCAGAGTGCTCGTGGCGAGCGACCCGTTAAAACTGCACTCAGAAATTGAGTATCGGTATTGAAACAATTGCCTTATCGCCCCATTGCTGAGTAGGCGACGCAGAATATGCCTTATCAAAAGACACACTCAAGCCATGTTAGTAATCGTCCGCGTACGAACTACTCGAAAAATATTCAGGCACTTTAATAGAAAAAGTTTGCCAACCGGGAAAAGTGTGATCAATATCACACTCTCTTCGATGGCTAGATAATGGCAAAAGGACACAAGCCAGTAATGGCCACTGATTCAAAATAGTGGCACAATTTCATATTGCCACCATCTGGCAGCTAGTTCAGCACCTCGAGAAAATCAACTAAAAGCATGGAATGCTTAATTATTGTTATAAAACTCGGGAGCCACGTCTAAAAATCGCGTGAATGTTACCAATTGTCAGTCACAGATGAGAATTAGTGCTTTAACATCCCGATGTCAGCACTTAATTCGAGTCAATGCATGATGCTCTCAGGGAACTTGGCGACTAGAAGTCCGCGCCCGACAAACGACGAACCCGGCGTTCTCACTCTGGGTCGAACCCGTGGCGTGGCTGAACACTTTAGAGCGCTGATCGCCCGGCACATACGAAGCGATATGGCACTGGATGCCAACGCCTACACTAGTTTATATGAGCAGAATGAACACCCTGGTTCGTATCGAGCCATCTTCATTGTCATCGACAGCCCCCAGGCTCTTGAAGAGAATCTTGCGCTGGTGGAGAGCCTGCGCACCGACAACTTGAAACCTATCATTTGTGCGGTCATCACCGGTCGCGGCGCCTTCAACAAGATCAAGTATTTTCTAGCCGGGGCGGACTTTTGTATCAAGGTCAACACTCCTTGCGACGATGGCGCCGAGTCACTTGGCGAATTCTTCAACAGTGAAGAATGGCAAAGAGAAGTCAATCTGACACTCGACCCCACTCGTATCTGCCTGATGGATACCAGCAAGAAGCTGGATATTTCTTTCGCTGAAATGAAGATCCTGGAAGCCTTTGCGCAAACCAGTAATCACATCCTCAGCCACGATGAAATCGCCGATATCATGGGGCTCAATACCAATTTCTACGATCCCAGGGCGCTGGAAAAATCAATCAGCCGCTTGCGTGGAAAAATCAAGGACATGTATGGTACGAACGCGATTCAGAGCATCCGCGGCTACGGCTATCGCCTGATGCGCGGTCTGATATCGACTGCCTGACTCAAGGGCACCCTCCCTTTTGCATACTTACGAAGGATCGTCTGATGCAACCATATAGCTCTAGTTATACCTCACGCCTACTAATAACAAAGCGCTTGAATGAGCACGCCAACATAATAATAAATTCAACAACATAGCAGCAGATCGAGTGGAATTCATCGAGAGCTATCATTGGGCCCAGACCCTGCCTATCGATTACTTCCAAGGAAGTCATTGCTCGCCTGCCGATTTATCTTTTAGCCATTTTTGGTGTGTATTTAGGAGAGAGACATGGAAACTAGTACAACCCTCCCAAGAAAATATTTTGTTGTCGTGACTCACAGTACAAGTTCTCAGCGTGAACTTGAGAGCATGCTGTCCAGCAAGCGCTTCAATTCGTTTGGTACGTCTCAGGCACAAATGTTTATTGAAGGTGCTACTTCGCCCTCTTCCGCCCCCATGCTGATGGAGTTCACCTACGCAAACGGCACCCGAAGAAACGTCGCCCGCACGATTGAACATGACACACAGCGAATATTGGCCACTCTTGAGTCCGAATGGCTGGCTGCACAGTCGGCGAATCCATTTCACAGCGTTCCGGCAAACACGCCTCCAGTCATCATGGACGACACGCCTTGCAGCGAAACCTGGCATCTTGATGATCAGGGCGCACTGAGCAAAGAAGGCGTCGAAATCAGTCTGACTGGCCTGGAAACAACATTGGTCAAGAAAATGCTTAACCATGAAGAGCGTGTTGTCAGTCGCGATGACCTGATCCTCAGCATCGGCCGAGAGCCGGAGCAGTATCGCGGCCTGGAAATGTGCCTGAGTCGCCTGCAAGACAAATTCAAAAGCGCCAGCAAGGGTGAGCGATTGTTCCGTGCCGTAAGAAATCGCGGTTATTGCCTCATCCAGGAAATCGTCGCGTAAACACGGCGACCGCTCCATACAAAGCAAACAGATAACAGTGCGATTACAAAAACAAGAAGAGCACTCTGTTTGACTTTACCTCCCTTCGCCAAATAAGACATCCCTGCCTCCACCCGACAACAGTAACAAAAACGACATCACCTATTCACCCCCTCCTCCACGACCTTTTCTAACACCCCTCTATTTAATTATTAAAAAGTTGGCACTATGCCACCTTGTTAGAACTCGTCAGACACCATCCCCGACAATAACTTAGTCTATTGATTGACGACAGTTCGGCCTATCGACGTTGTTACCTCAGGACACTCGTTAAAACAAAAACAATAACTCTGACTAACAACTCGGTTTTCAACTGTTGAAACCTGAATGGACGTCTTTTGGGGATATCGTATGGATCTTTCTCTTAGTATCAATCGAAGCGCAGGCCTCAAAGGACTGACCTTTTGGGGCCAATGGGCGCTGGCACAGGGCTTTGTTGTAACGCTGTTGTTCATGCTCGCTGAACAGCACACCGGTACCGTGGCGTTCTACTACCGAATGTGCGCAACGCTGGCGGTATTGGCCTCGGTCCCGGCTTACACGTTTAGCGGCGTTTATCGCAAACGCGACAATTACCTGACCGGGTTGGGTCGGCTGTTGATGGGCTGGTCCATGACCATGGCGGCGCTGGCCTTCATCGCCTTTGTCTGCAAGGCCGATGAACTGTTCTCACGACAGGTGATTCTGAGTTGGGCGGTGTATGGCTTCCTGGGTCAGGCACTGCTGTACGCGCCGCTGCATGCGTTTTCGAAGTTCTATCAGCGCTCGCGTAAAAGCGAGCACAAGACCCTGATTGTAGGAACAGGCGAACTGGCACTGGGCTTGGCGAAGAAGCTCAACCAACTGGAGAACCTGCCGTTGGTGGGTCTGGTCAGCAACGGTGATCTGCCGGCCCTGGACTCGGACGCACCGCGCATCGTCGGCGCTCAGGAAGAGTTGCTGACGCTGATCGAGGCCCATGACATCCGCCGCTTGTACATCACGCTGCCGCTGTGCGAAGCGGCGAAAATCGAAGCGATGTATGTCGATTTACTGGGGGCCAACGTGGACGTTGTCTGGGTGCCGGATCTGAACAGCCTGACGCTGCTCAATCACTCGGTGAAAGTCGTGGACGGTCTGCCGGCGATCTACCTGAACGAGAGCCCGCTGACCAGCCGCCCGACGGCGGCCCTGAGCAAAAGCCTGATGGAGAAAAGTGTGGCGCTGCTGGCCATCATCCTGCTGAGTCCGGTGCTACTGGTCATTGCGCTGGCGGTCAAACTCAACTCGCCCGGCCCGGTGTTCTTCAAGCAGGATCGCCATGGCTGGAACGGCAAGGTGATCAAGGTCTGGAAGTTCCGCTCGATGCGTATGCACGATGACCATGAAGTGAAACAGGCCAGCCGTAACGACTCGCGTATTACGGCGGTCGGCCGCTTTATCCGTCGCACATCGCTGGACGAGTTGCCGCAATTGTTCAACGTGCTGCAAGGGCATATGGCCCTGGTGGGGCCGCGTCCCCATGCTGTCGCGCACAACCATTTTTACTCGGGGAAGATCCTTGCCTACATGGCGCGTCACCGGATTAAACCGGGGATCACCGGGCTTGCTCAAATCAGCGGCTGCCGAGGCGAGACGGACACCATCGACAAGATGCAAAAGCGTGTTGAGATCGACCTGCAATACATCAATAGCTGGTCATTGTGGCTGGATCTGAAGATCCTGGTGAAGACACCGTTTACACTGCTGTCGAAGGATATTTACTGAGGTTGAGGGCTTAACACCGCGAGGGGACGAAAGTCCCCTTTTTTGTGCCTGTTGTTTTTTTGGGGGGGGCAGGCGACATCGATGTTGAATGTGCCGACGCCTTCGCGAGCAAGCCCGCTCCCACAGGGAGTCTCGGCGGGCAGCGGGGTCGGGGTTCGGCAGATAACACGGTGGGAGCGTGGCTTGCCCGCGATGGCGGTGGGTCAGGCAACATTAATGCTGGATGTGCCGACGCCGTCGCGAGCAAGCCTGCTCCACAGGGGGTCCCACCGGTTTAGCGAGGGTTACTCGGTGATCTTCTCGAAGTTGCGATAGAACATGTCCCCTTCCCGGCTATCGGTCATTGAGTGCAATTGATAGCTGCGATTGAGCCTTGCGCCACCGTCACGAGTCAGTGGCGCCCACACCAGGTTGGCGCGGCGCATGGTGGACATGCTCATCATTTCGTCGAACGGAATGGACAGGTAGATGCCTTTGTCGAAGCTACCTTCACCGTACTCGGCACTGCCGGCGGTGGTGATCGTCGCCCAGGCCCCAAAGCGTACGCCGTTGAAAAACTCACGCGAGATGTCCAGCGTGCCGCCCCAGTCGCCGGCCAGGTATCGGCCGACGCTGACGGCCGCCAGCGTGTCGTAGGGCAGGTCGGTGTAGCCCGTGATGTGCCCGGTCACTACCGAGTAGTCACGCAGCGCGAAGCCCTGATCAAAATCGCGCTGACGCACGTAGTTGAGATCCGCTCCCACCGACCAACGCTCACCCGTCGGACGGAACAGTACTTCCCCGCCAACCCCGGCAAACATCGACTCCAGATACCCGCCGTACACCATGCCATACAGGTCTTTATCCAACTGTTCGGCATGGCTGACCTGGAACAACGGCATGGTCACTTCGGAGGTGGTCAGGTATTGACGTAAATCCGTGCGCACGCGCGGCAAGCCGCTCGGCGCATCGTAGGAAAACTTGTCGAAGTTGTTCGCCAGGTTGGCGCTGAGCAGGCCGCTCCACCAGGTGTTGCGGTTGAAGCGGTATTCGGCGTCCGCATCGGCACTGAACTGATAGAGCAAACCATCGGGGCCGCCAACGTTCTGTTTGAAGCCCAATCCAACGCCATAACTGAAGTGCTGCGGTGCTTCGGTGTAGAGAGTCTTCTCGTTGCGCGGCATCGCCGGGTTGATCTCGGTGGTGCGGTGCAACGACTCCAGCGGCTCTTCGTTGTTGATCACTTCACGGAAGGTCTGGCGCGGTACGCTGGTTTCTTCCAGCGGCAGGTCGTAGCGTTTGTTGACCAGGGTGAACCAGTCGATGTCGTCGTTGACGCTGTTGTCGAGAACCCGGCTCGCACGGCCGACCGCCTTGGACGAATGGAAGTAGCGCTGTTGCTCGCCATACACGATCAACTCGCGATCGCGCTGGCTGATGCGCTCGACCTTATAGCCGGCATTCTGCTGCAGGCGTTGCGACACGTCGGCCCAATTGACCTGTTCCATCGACGTGGTCGGCATTTTTGCCGGCAACGGCTCTGGAGTGGGATCGTACGTTTTGGCCGGGGCTTTGCGGCTGACGAAATTGGTGTGGAACGTCACGCCAAACATCGCTGTATTACCACGCTCCCACGCTGCACTGAGGTCGATCGAATCGGTGACCTTGAACACCGCACCGAGGTTGATCGGCGAGTCCTGTTTGATCACGTTGTCCTTCGGTTCGCTTTTGTAATCGTTGCCTTCGTATTCGAGTTTCAGGCTGAGGCGATCCCAGGGCGTCTGGTAGCTCACGCCGCCAAAAAGCGAGGGGCTGCCGCGAAAGTACGAACCGGCGTTGACGTCACCAGTACCTTCAGTTGCCGGGCGGGTTTTGAAACGGTCATCGGCGTAGCCCAACGGGTTGTCGAAGTCGCCGCGATTGCCGATATAGCCCCACGCGATACCGGCGCTGAAATCGAAGTTGTCGTAGCGCTTGTTGGCGACGAAAAACTCACTGGAGAACAAACCCGTACCCCCGATATCCCGGAAGCCCAGCGCCACTTCGGGCGCCCAATGACTCTCCTGCCACAGCCGGACCTTGGCGTCGACCGCCTTATCCTTATAGCTCTGGCTGCCACTCAGCGCCTCGGAGCCGTATGGCCGGTTGGTGATTGCGGTGTAGCGAAAGGAACCTTCGAGCCAATCGAGCGGCTGCAACGAAACGCTGTAGCGGCTGTAAGGCTCGGTGCGGTTGGCGTTGACGCTCAACTCGCCGGCCGGCGCCATGCGCGCCGTCGGCGTTTGCAACAGCCCCGTGCCACCGAAGTCATTCTGGGTAATGCGCGGCTCGGCATGAACCAACCCGCATGGCAATAACAACACAGCTGCAAACCGTAAATTCAACGAACCACCTCAACCAACTGCGTGGCAATCAATTCAGCCAACTGCTGATTCAGCTCAGGAACAGGCGGATCAAGATCATCATTTTTTACCGGTACAAAAATCTTGCTGCCGGCAACGGGAAGCTGGCCGCTTTCGCGATTCCAGTGGGCAATGCCAACGCGCCGCGAAGTGCCGTTGGGCTGGATCAGCCACAGATAGTCGGCCTCGGCATCGGCCAGAATCGTGCAGTCTTGCAGGTAGTCGCGAGCCTCCTGCAAGGGCTGATACGGCAAGTGGCAAGGCTCGGCGACTGCACCAAGCACTTCAACTTCGTCGACCCGCTTCGGGTAGATCAGCCGATCACCGTTGTCGAGACGAATGTTGCGCGCAAAGCCAACTTCCAATGCCACCGGATCGAGATCGGCGATCTGCCGGCCAGTGACCGGCATCTGCCGGACGTCCTCGATCAACCGCGCAGCCAGCGCTGCGCGACCCGGTCGATCGAAGAGCAAGGCCATACGCCGCAACACATCCAGATCAAACAGCACACCGGCCTTGAGCCGCGCCTGCTCTTGCAGCAGTGACTGACGCAGCAGCACACCCGCCAGCCAATAACCCTCGGCATTGGGCACGGCCTCGTTGATCACATCGAGCAAGCGCCCATTCGCCGGCAACTCGACCGGCCCGGGATTGGCGACATCGCCACTGACGGTGACGGCGGCGTGGCTCATTGCGCTGATCAACATCAGACTCGCCGATAACATACCGAGCCGCTTCACGGGATGTGCCTGCGGTCAGGCGTCAGTTGCACAATCTTCACGCGTAACTGCGAGGTCAGTTGTTGCTCGCTCTGCATAATGAAACCGTCACGCGGATCGACCCAATAACGATTGGTCGCCCGCAGGCCGATGGCCGGGGCATCAATCTGCTCATCGACACGCAGCACGGTGTAGTCCTTATCAAGAATTCTGAGGGTTTGCGTGGATCGGCGGGAGAAGCGGCTGTTGACGATGACGCCAACCTCCTGGCCTTTGTAGAGGTCGATCCAGCGCCGCGTGGTGTAGCCGTCCGCAACCTGATGCAGGCCTTGTTTGAACGGCGAATCGTCGGACTGACGCATGCCATCCAAATCGCCCTCCAAGCCCAGGCCAACGCTGCGCACGGCGAGGCCGTTACGAAGCAGCAACACCTGCTTGCCGGAGGCGACCCAGAACTGCAGATCCTCACGCTCGCGCACCAGCGCCAGCACCCCGGAGCCGGACGGCGTGGTCAGTTTGAGTTGCGGATAATTGACCCCGGCCACTTCGGCCGCCGACACGTCCACTTCATCCGGGCCGATGACCGCCGCTTTGAGGTTGTTCAACGAAGCGCTCATCAACGGGTTGCAGCCACACAACAACGTGGCCGCTATCAGGCAGACGCCCACTTTCAAGGTGTTCACAGTCGGCGGCCTTATTTGGTGTTGTTACTGTATTCGCTCCAGTTCTTCGCAGCGGAAGCGCCCGTACCGACAATCGATGCCGATGGCACCAATTGGCTGATGAAGCGGTTCCAGCGAGTCACGTTGGCAGGTCCGACATAAACAACATCCTGAGGACGCACCTGGAAGTGCGAAGCGAGCGCCATGGCGGTCGGCGATTGGGCCTCCAACTGGTAGATCTTCGCCGGCTCGACATCGAGGTTTTCCACCCCGCGAATGACGTAAACCGCGTTGCCGTTGGAGGTGGTTTGACTCAAGCCTCCGACCGAGCCGAGCACGTCCGAGAGGTTCATGGTCGCGGTCTTGAAGCTCAGTGCACGGGGCTGATTGACCTCTCCCATGACGTAGATGCGCTTGTTGTCGTTGTACGGCAGATAAAGCTTATCGCCACCCTTGAGGTAGACGTTCTGCAACTCGGAATCCGGCTGGTTGAGCGAGTCGAGATTGAGCGGATACGTTTGCCCATGGCGCGTCAGCAACAGGCCGGACAAGTCAGCGTTGTTGGTGTCGATGCCGGCTGAGCCGAGGGCCTCGACCACACTCAGTGGAGTGGTGGAAATCGCTTGTGGGCCGGCCTTGGTCACCGCGCCGGTCACCACGACTTTCTGGCTGGCGAAACGCAACACCGCGACATCCACTTGCGGCTCGGCGATGAAGGCCGACAGCCGCTGTTCGATGTCTGAGCGCAGTTGCTGAATGGTTCGCCCGGCGGCCTGGACTTCCTTGATGTAGGGGTAATAAAGCGTGCCATCGGAACGCACCAGACGGCCATTGGCGTCGATCTGTTGTTGCGCGCCGGACGGGGCCGTCAGCTCTGGGTGATCCCACACCGTGATGTACAAGACATCGTTGTTGCCGATGAGGTACTCGGACGGCGTTGCCAACAGTGCCGCCGGCACCGGCTCACGCTTTTGCGTGGCGCGGTTCATGGCAATCAGTTTGGGGGTGATCGGAATCAGCTCGACCCGGCTACTTTCACTGGCCCCTTGGCGGGTGATGTCACCGGTGCTCAGGTATTGGCCGGGGGAAAACATGCAACCTTGCAAAGCGAGACTTGCCAACATTAAAAGAGAAAAACTACGAGTCATAATGGCACTACGCTATTCAAGGGCGAATCCAAAAACAAAGTCACCCGACTTACGTCGGGCGACCTTGTACTGCACTAACAAATGTTCCTGTTAGTTGTGCGTACCGGTGGTACCGGTGGTACCCGTCGTACCGGTGGTACCGCCGTTGGCACTGCCACCGCTGTTGGACGCCGCTACAGCACTGGCAACCATTGCAGTACTGGCTGCAGGCGCTTGAGAAGCCGCTACATTGCCACCTACATTGGTTACCGCTGTCAGCGGCGCTTCAGCGGCGGCTGCCCAGTTGCTCAACATCGTCAACAGGGCAATTGCCATCACTTTTTTCATATCAACTCCTTTCTAACATTCAACCTGATCGAAATCGGGTGTGTGCTAGAGGTGGTAGAGTTCAAGTCCGCAAAAAGCGCGAACAAGATCCGTTGTTCTTTCACAGTCTTACCCAACTGATAAAAGTCGAACGGCAGGTTTATATCTACGGACTTGCAATAAGCATTGCCAGTGTAATTTCCCGACGTTATCTAACAACCTGACTGAAAATAACATTGGGTTAAATAGCCATCATCGCAAGTAACCCTTGGGATGATTCGATTGCCAGCGCCAAGTGTCGGTGACCATGTCCTGCAAGTTGCGCGTGGCTTTCCAGCCCAGTTCTCTCGCCGCCTTGGAGGCATCGGCCCAGCTCTCGGCAATATCGCCCGAGCGACGCGGCATGACCCGATACGGAACGGGCTGCCCGCTCGCCTGCTCGAAGGCGTGCAGCACTTGCAGCACGCTGTAACCGTCACCAGTGCCCAGGTTCCAGGTATGAATGCCGGTGCGCCCGGTGATGGACTGCAAGGCCTTCAAATGCCCGTCCGCCAGATCGACGACATGGATGTAGTCGCGCACGCCCGTGCCGTCGACGGTGGGGTAATCGTCGCCGAAGATCGACAACTCTTGCAGGCTACCGACCGCCACCTGGCTGATGTAGGGCAGCAGATTGTTGGGGATGCCGCTGGGGTCCTCGCCCATATGGCCGCTGTCGTGGGCGCCGATCGGGTTGAAGTAACGCAACAGGGCGATGCTCCAGCGCGGCTCGGACTGACACAGGTCGCGCAGCACGTTCTCTACGATCAGCTTGGATTGGCCGTAGGGATTGGTCGGATTGCCGGTGGGGAAATCTTCGCGGATCGGCATTTGCTCAGGCTCGCCATACACCGTGGCCGATGAGCTGAACACCAGGTTAAACACCCCCGCCGCTGCCATCGCCTGGCACAGCGTGATGCTGCCGCTGACGTTGGTTTCGTAATACGCAAGCGGCTTGCGCACGCTCTCGCCCACCGCCTTGAGCCCGGCAAAATGCAGCACGGCCTCGATCGCGTGCTCGCGGAAAATCCGGTCGAGCAAGGCTCTGTCACAGACATCGCCTCGAATCATCCAGGCACTTTTGCCGCAGATGGCTTCTATCGCATGCAACGCCGCTTCACTGCTGTTGCACAGATTATCCAGCACGACAACTTCATAACCTGCTTCAAGCAGCGCAAGTGTGGTGTGCGAGCCAATATAGCCGGCACCACCGGTTACCAGAATTTTCATAGCGCGGTCCGTTATTGAATAAGTGCCAAGTAGCGTGTCAAGCCTCATTGTTGGATTTTGTGTGGTACACCACACAAACAAGGCGACAACAACCGAAAACAAAACTGGTTCAATGACTGGCAATAAATATCTTTGCAGGTCACACTCTATTGCCCGGTACTTATTAGCACTGCAAGTGTGCTTGTCACTATCAACAGATACCGACTAAAAATAACTAATAACGCGCTGACCGACATCTCATAACATTGCCATGTTTTACCCCCTCGATTCATTGCCATTAACAACCTGACTCAGGTATTAAAGTAGACCTTCAATCATCATTGAAACTTGCAGCCATTTGTTATGGCCTGCCATCGTCGCCTGTGTTCCATGACTGTCCAGGATACTTTTATGATTCGTAAATGTTTGTTCCCCGCTGCCGGCTATGGCACGCGTTTCTTGCCGGCCACTAAAGCGATGCCCAAGGAAATGTTGCCGATCGTCAACAAGCCGTTGATCGAGTACGCCGTTGAAGAAGCGCGGGACGCCGGTCTGCAACACATGGCCATCGTTACTGGCCGCGGCAAGCGTGCGCTGGAAGACCACTTCGACATCAGCTACGAACTCGAACACCAGATTCGCGGCACCGAGAAGGAAAAATTCCTCGCCGGCACCCGAGCGCTGATCGACACCTGCACCTTCTCCTACACCCGCCAGGTGGAAATGAAGGGCCTGGGCCACGCGATTCTCAGCGGTCGGCCACTGATCGGCGACGAACCGTTCGCCGTGGTACTGGCCGATGACTTGTGCCTGAACCTGGAAGGTGACGGCGTACTCAGCCAGATGATCCGGCTCTACAAAAAATTCCGCTGCTCGATCGTCGCCATCCAGGAAGTCCCGGCCGACCAGACGCACAAGTACGGCGTGATCGCCGGTGAGTTGATTTCCGATGGCATCTACCGGGTCAACAACATGGTGGAGAAACCTGCGCCGCAGGACGCCCCCTCGAACCTGGCGATCATCGGCCGCTACATTCTGACACCGGACATCTTCGACCTGATCGCCGACACCCAGCCAGGCAAAGGTGGCGAGATCCAGATCACCGACGCGTTGATGAAACAGGCGCAGAACGGTTGCGTGCTGGCCTACAAATTCAAGGGTTTGCGCTTTGACTGCGGCGACGCCGAAGGGTATCTGCAGGCGACCAACTTCTGCTACGAAAACGTGTACCTCAAGGGCCGCTGAACCGGCCACATCCCCCGCCCACTCTCCACTTCAGGCAGACAACCATGAACATTGCACAACATTCGGCAGACATTGAACGAGAAGTGGGCAACCAAGGGGTGATGAGCTGGTTGTCACGCCATCAGCCATTGCCCAGCGCCAATGAGTCGTGGCTGGGCACGATTTTGCTGGTTGAGCGCATCGGCATGTTTCCTTCGTCCGGTGATATTCGCCGGTCGATGTCCGATCCCTATCCCCTGCTCGCGCATTTGAAAAGCATCTATGGTGAGCAGGCACTGGAGATGGATGACCGCGATGGCCTGAAAGTGATACTCAGCGACTGGCGCTTTCGCGTACGCATCTGCTGCAACGATCCGGGGATCATCATCAACGTGGAAACCCGTTGTGATACGCGGTTGATGCCGCAGAAAACCGCCGAACTGTTGAGTCAGTTGGACACGTTCGAAAAAGCTTGAACACCCTCCGTTTCAAGCTGATCCAAGTGGGTTACAGGGCAGGTGCTTCGTTGCAGCTGCCTTCCCTGCCACCCACGATCCAGCGGTAGAAATAATCGGCAATCACCTTGCCGCCCGTGGCGGGCTGCGGATGGATCTTGTCCGGGCCGATCATCGTAGCGGCGTAACGTTTGACGTCGGCGCCGAACGCACATTGCAGGTTGGCGTAACCCAGATGCTGTTCCCGTGCCCAAGGCGCTAAAACCTGTGCGTAAGCCGACATCGGATAGGCACTGGAGCGCGTGGTGTCCTGCCGCATGATCAGGTTGATGCTCGCCGCCGGTTGAATCTCGCGGATCATCCCCACCAGGCCCTGAACGTTCTGCAGATACTGCGCAGGCGTCACACCAAAGCCCTGATCGTTGCCACCGAGCATGATCAGGTAAATATCGGCAGGGATCTTCGCCACCACGGCTTTCCACTGCATCTGCCACTGTGGATCGCGGTGATAGAAATCGGCGGACGCTGCGCCGGACGCGGCCAGTTTGGAGACGCGAATGCCGTTCTGATCATTGCCCATCCAGACGCCGAACAGCGTGGGCGCGCCTTTCACCACTTCCAGTTTGAATGCCCAATCAGCCGCGGCCGGTGTGCCCGGCAATGGCACCTCCTGAACCCCGACACCTGCGAGCGTCAAGGGTCGCCAGTTCTCGGATGGCGTCCAGCGGTAGCGGATTTCACTGGATTGACCGTTGCCGAGGTAAAGCAACTTTGCCTGAGTAATCACGGTATCGATGGCCGGTGTCGGGCGGGCGTCTATTTGCAGCCATGAACCGGGCCGGCCGGTGAGGGTGCGGCTATCCGGGCTGGCCTGGCCGAGGCCAGACACCCGCCAGTCACCACCAAAGTACTTTTCACTGCGGCGGGTGTATTTGAAATGCGTGCCGCCCAGTGCTGCGCCATGGTTGAAACCAACGTAGCCAGGCCCGGCGAAACCGACCTCCCCGGCTACTCGTTGCACCAGTTTGTTCAGATAGAAATCCTGCCCGGCGCTGTAGCTGTCGCCGATCACCGAGACCGACAACACTTTGCCGGCCTGGCCTTCTCGCCACTTTGCAAAGCGCTCGCGCGCATCACCGACCTCTATCACCGACGCCGCAACAGGCTGGCCGTCATCGACTGCAACCATGGATCAATTCCTTCAGTCTGAGATGCCCGCGAAGCTTCTAGCGATTGATCTGCGCAACCGGTGCGATGGTCGCCACCGGTTTCTTCACCGCCGCCCGCTCACCCAAAAACAGCACAGACGTGAAGTTGAATCGACTGAAAACCAGCGACAGCACCACCGGCCCCAGCAAGCCACACGCAACGCCGCCGAGTACCAGAAGGCTTTCATCCTTCACGCCCAACCGTCCCAGTACGAACCGCGACGTGGCGGCGAACAGCACATGGAACAGGAAAATCGCATAGGAATAGCCGCCCAACCACGTCAGCCACTTCGAGCGCATGTCACTCGACAACAGTGCCAAGCAAGAGACGCAGCCGACGGTCAACCCGATCAGGCTGCGACGGTCGACGATCAACGCCCGGTCCTCCGCCGCCACGTACAGCAAGGCCAGCGAAATCAGCACGAACACCAGCGGGCCGATCACCTTGAATGTCTGCTTCAACTGGCTGACGTTTGCCTGACCAATCATCCCCGCCACAAAAAACGGCAACAGGTAAAGGGCGCCATTGATGCCGAAGGCATCGAACGTGAACGGCGGCAGCAAAAACACCGCCGCCGCGAAAGCAAACAGCAGGTACAAGCGCGTTGCCGAACGCAGCAAGCCACGCCACTCCAGCAAGCCGACGAACATGAAAATGATGAACACCGCCTGCAGGAACCAGAAGTGGTTGATCGGCACCCAGAACGACAACAACGCGTCGATCACACCAACGTCCTTGTTGACCCCTGGCCCCACCGCTTGCAATACCGAGAACGGCACGCCCACGCAGAACAACGGCACGATCAGCCGCCGCACCTTACCGGCGAAGAACGCGGAAAAGTCATTGCCGCGAATTTTGTAGAGGGCGTAGATGTACCCGGAAATGAAGGTGAACAGCGGCATGCGCACATACACCATCGAGTCGGCGATCACTCGAAACGGCGAGCCGATGTCTATTTTCAAACCACCGCCCAACGGACCGATGACGTGATAGAGCACCAACAGCAGGCATGCCAGGCCGCGCAGGGTTTCGATCTCCAGGGACTTTTTCTTGCTCGACATAAAGCACCTGCCTCAATTCAGAATTCTTGATTCGACCTGCACGGGTTTGTTGGCCCGCAGCATCAATCCCAGACCGACAAACAGCACCGGCACCACCATGGAGAAGTGCCGGGCGAAGGAACCGAAGTCCGGTTCGAACAGGCCCTGCACCAGCAAAAACGCCAGCGGTATCGCGATCAGCTCCTTGGGTTTGGTCTGGATCGGCGCACCTTTGTAGTCGGTCGAAGTGATGACTTTGAACAGCAGCAGCGCGGTCATGATCATCAATGCGACGAAGATCACCTGCCCCGGCCCGGACAACAGAATCAACTCCACCGGGAACGACAGCCGGAAGAAGATGATCATCGAGTCCAGCGCCTGCGAGACGAAGTCACCGCCACTGAGCCAGGACACGATCAACGATTTCGACCCCTCCTCGCCCGCCGTGCGCAACTCGTTGTTGCTGGCACGGATCGACGACACCGGAAACCCGAGCGCCACCTGAATGGCCATCGCAACGGCCAGGTAGAACAGGAACAGCATCAGGAAAAAAGTGAAGCGCGAGACGTACTTCTTCATCACGCAGACGCCGACCCAGGACAGCGAAAACAGAATCCAGTAGGGCCGGATCAGCACGCCGTAGATCACCGCCGACAGAAAAAACCCGCCACGGTATTTGCGCGTCAACGAGCTGAGCAAAATACTCAACACGGCCACCGACACGATGATTTCCTTGGTCAGGTTTTCCAGGAAAAACGAGCGAACGATGCCCCACAGACACAGGGTGCCGAAAATCGCCAGCGGCATGCGCCGGAACACCACCACCGGAATCGCCGTGAGGAAAAAATTGCAGAACATCCCGTAGGCCCAGGCGTTGGTCAGGTTGATCCCGGTGGGCCGCAGCAGGAACGCCGAACATTCGTAGGACGAACGATCCGGCGAGAACGGGTTCCAGAAATTGCAGTTGTCGGCACGGGCGTAGGACGACCACAACGTCATCGCATCCGGCCCCGGATCGCGGGGGATCAGCAGCGGCATGGCCACCGACAGAAACAACCCGGTGAACAAAATCAGGAACGAGATCGACGAATCGAGTTTCTTGCCACGAAACTCGATGCACGGCAGCTTCAGGCCCATGACAGCACGGCCTTTTTCGCCCGGGTCACACGGGTCAACACGGCAATGACGCCGAGCTGAACGATGACCGCAAAGACGTTGCCCCACGCGGCGCCGTAGATCGAATAGTGCTTGATCAGCACGTAGCTGACCGGCACCGAAATCAACAGGCAAATGGCTGCACTGAGCAGTGATACGCGGCTGTTCTTCGAAGCGATCAAACCACCCCAGACGATGTCGCCAATGGCGCGCAACGCAAAGGAAAAAATCAGTACGACGAGGATCGCGTTGTCTGGACGCGGCACAGGGGTGGCGACGTAATCGAGCACCACGTTAAAGAACAGATAAATCGCCACCGCGACCGCCGCAGACACCAGCAGCGAGCGCATCACCCATTTGTTCACGAACAATTGCTTGACCGTGAACGGCTGTTGATCGGCCTGAAACCGCTTGGCCAGTACCGGAATGCCCACCACCGCCACCACCGCGTAAGACAGAGCCTGCAAGGTGTTGGCCGCCGACCACGCGTACACGTATTTACCGAGGCTGGCGTAGGGTTCCAGATCAATGATCAGAAAGCGTTCGGCGTACTGACTCAACGCGATCAATCCGGTGCCGAGATAAAACGGCAACCCGGCCTTCCACACGGTGGCCGTGGCTAGCGTGCCGCTCGTCCGGCCTTTGTGAACGTTCACCACTATCAGGTAACCGGCGACGATCACCAGCACGTTGGCGGCAACCCACAGCCACAACACACTGACAATCCCCGAGATCCAGCCGAGCATCATCCCGCCCACCGCCAAAACCGCCCACAGCCCGGTTTTGATGAAAAACAGCAGCGCGCCCGCCGTGGCTTTCTGCGCGGAAAACACGAAGGCGTTGAGTTCAAACGACAGGTGTTCCGTGAGCAACACCAGCGTCACGCAGAGGATCAGCGCGCTCGTCGCCTCGACCTGCTGGAACAGTGAATAAATCCCCACGGTCACCAGCGACAACACCAGCCCCACCGCCAGATACAGCAGCAAGACCTTGTCGACGACCCGGCGCGAACTGCCACCCACGCTGATCAACCGATTGATCTCGGAACTGAAACCGACGCTGTAGAACTTCGACGCGATCAACGAGGCCGCCATGACCACGCCGTAAAAACCCAACGCCTCGTAACCGAGGAAATGGGTGATGGCCAGCACCAGCAAAAACTTCGCGCCCAATGCTCCGCCGCGAAGCAGTAGCCGAAATATCATCGAACGACACCTTTGATGATGTCGTCCATGGCCACGGTTTTCGCCTCGATCTCGCGGCAGGTGTCAGTCAGGCGCTTGCCAAAATTCGCCAGTGCGTTCGGCGCGTAAACCGTGTCGAGGATGGTGTCGACATTGATGTCGCCACCGTTGATCACCCAGTCTTCCACGCCCATGTCCTGATAGGCGCCAAAACCTTTGCGCTCGTAGCTGATGTGATACGCCGGAACGCCGCTGAGCAGCGATTCGATGGCGCCATGCAAACGCACGGAGATCACCAGATCCGGCTGATATTTGGCCAGCGTCGCCTTCAAGGGCAGCAGGTCTTCGGTAATGCCCAGTTCGCGATAAAACGCGCCGTCATCGTTGCCGCGAACGGCGCTCTGGACGGCGCAGACGACTTTGCTTTTGCCCTTCAACCGCTGCAGCAACAACTTCAGGTTGGCCACGTAGGCGATTTTCTTTTCCTTGCTCCACTGCGGCGGCTTGCGCAGCACCACGCAGACGGTTGCCGGCGACGACGCGCAACGGGTGAATTTCGGCTGCTGCAGGATTTTGCTGGCCAATGACTGCACCGCCAGATCCGGCGCGCGGTACACGTTTGCACAGGCGTCGAACATCGCCGAGGAGCGGTTGTCGCGCACGAACACCGCATCGGCGCTGGCGTAGTGCTCGACGATCTTGCGGCTCTCGCCATGGAAGGGCCCAATGCTTTGCGGCAGATAAATCGAAGGGACGTTACTGAGGATCGCGGTTTCCAGTTGCTTGGCGTGGCCCAGTTTCAACTTGATGTGCTCGAAGGCACTTTTGGAGCGCATGTAGCCACCGCCGACGCCGACAATCAGATCGGTTTTCTTCAGCAGGTCAGCAAGGCCTGCGTAAGACTGATTTAGGAACACCGCTTGCTTGACCCGCCCCAATCCCTTGGCCGCCATCACTGGCGCGTCAAAACGCGGGTGCGGCAGGTAGCTGAAGGACTCGGGATCGGAAGCCACGACACTGATCGCCGTGTCGTCGCCAAAGTTGCGCTGCACCAGGGCAATCGCCAGATCCACGAGCAGGCCGTCACCGGAGTTGGACGCACTGTAGCCATGCAAAATCGTTACGTTCATAAGCTGAGTTCTACTTAATAAGTGGGGGCGCAATACACGTCGTAGGTCTGGCGGATCATCAACGTGGCGCTGAAGCGCTCACGCACGATGTTGCGACCTTCGTTGCCGAGGTCGAGCAATCGGGGCTTCTGGATTTTCCCCAGCACATCGGCCAGGGCCTGGTGATCTCCGGTCGGAAAGACGTAACCGGACACCTCGTTGGTAACCAGTTCGGGCAGTGACGTGCAGTTACTGGCAATCACCGGCAAGCCCATGGCCATGCCTTCCAGCGGCACCATGGCAAACCCTTCCCAGCGACTGGGCACAATCAGCGCATCGGCTTTCTGGTAGAGCGCCTGAACTTCGCTGGGCGTGACCCAAGGCAGGTACTCAACGGCGTCCATCGGTGGGCATTCGACCGAATCTTCATTAACCGCACTGCCGACCACCGTCAGTTTCAAATCGCTGCGTTGCACCTTGGCGAAGGCCTTGAGCAATACGTCGAAGCCTTTTTGGTAGTCGAGACGGCCAACAAACAGCAGATGAATCGGCTCCGGACTATCGACTTTCGGTACTTCGTCGCGTTGATGAATGCCGTTGTAGATCAGCGTCATGCGCTTGCGCTCGATGCCAAATTTCGCGGCGCTATCCAGCTCGTACTGGCTCACGCAAATGATCACGTCGGTGACCTTCTGCAGCACGCGCTCAATCCACGCATAGGCCTTCTGCTTGATTGGCGAACTTTCCATCAGGAACGAAAAGGCGTGCGGGCAGTAAACGATTTTCGGCTTGCGCCATGGCCTCAACAGCACGCACACGCAACGGCCGATCACCCCGGAAAAAGTGCTGTGCAAATGCACCACGTCGGGTTTTTCCTTGAGCATCACCTGGGCCAGACGCCAGGCGAAACGCAGCAGCGACGACACATTGCGTCCGGTTCGGGCGAAGGTGCGAATCTGAGGCGCGGGAATGCCGTGCAATTCTTTTTCCTGATCCTGCGGGACCAGGTAAACCCGTTGGTAGTTCGCCGCGTCGCCTTCGGGCGATGCCGAGATCGTCCGAATGACGGTCGCAACGCCACCTTTGATCGTCTCTGCTACGTGCAGTATTTTCTTCACAACTCACCCACTTCAAACATGTAAGGACAACTCAGGATTTGTCGGACGCGTATTCGTAGTTGTAATAGCCGTAGCCGCCATTGCCGTAGTAACTGGCTGCGCGCTTCTCGACGCCGTTGAACACCGCGCCCTTCAACTCGATACCGTTCTGGGCAAAGCGGCGAATGGTCAACTCGATCTCTTTGGCCGGGTTCACGCCAAAGCGCGTGACGATCAGGCTGATGCCGGCTTCACGGCCGACAATCGCCGCGTCGGTCACGGCCAGTAGCGGCGGCGTATCGATGATCACCACGTCATACATCTCGCTGAGTTGCGCCAGCAGTTCGCGGAAGTTGACATGCATCAACAGCTCGGAAGGATTGGGCGGCACCTGCCCGCGACTGATGAAGTGCAGGTTGTCGACTTCGATTTTATTGATCGCCTGCTCGATGCTGCAGCGCTTGACCAGCAGGTCCGACAGACCATTGCTGATCGGGGTATTGAGGGTTTTGTGCAAATGCCCTTTGCGCATGTCGGCATCGATCAGCACCACACGCTGACCGCTCTGGGCCATGACTGCGGCGAGGTTGGAGGAGACGAACGTCTTGCCGACTTGCGGGCTCGGCCCGGAAATCATGATGCGGTTGTTGGTCGAATCCAGCCCGGCGAAGTGCAGGCAGGTGCGCAGGCTGCGGATCGACTCGATGGACAGGTCCGTGGGGTTGCGCAGGGCCAACAGGTACGCCGGTATATCGACGCCATCACGCGCGCGACCTTTCTTACCGTCCTCCTCCTGCTGCAGCGTGCTGTAAGGGATCGACGCGTACACCGGCAAACCGAGTTGTTCAATGGCTTCTGGCCCTTCCAGGCCGCGACTCAGCGACTTGCGCAGCAACACCAGCGCGACGCCGACAAAGGCGCCCAGGAAAGTGGCGATGAGCACAATCAGGGCTTTTTTCGGTTTGACCGGACTGGTCAGGTCGACGTCCGCCGTGTCGATCAAGCGCACGTTGCCTACCGCACCCGCGCGGACGATGTCCAGCTCCTGGGATTTGTTCAGCAGTTGCGTGTAGATCTGCGAGGCGACTTCAACATCGCGGGTCAGGTTCAACAACTCCTGCTGTGTGGCCGGCAGATCGCCGACTTTGCTCTCCAGCGACTTCTGTTGCTGGGTCAGTTCGGCGATCTGCGACATCAACGCACGGTAGGCCGGATGCTGTCGGGTGAACTTGCGATCCATCTCCGCCTGCTGCATTTTCAATTCGGAGATGCGCGTGTCCAGCGCAACGGTCTGGCCGAGTACCGATTGGGTTTCCAGGGAGATGTTCACCGTTTTGCCGCGGGTCTGATAGGCGTTGAGCGCATCACTGGCCTTGGCCAGATCGCGCTTGACCTGAGGCAGTTGGCTCTGCAGGAAGGCCAGGCTCTGCGCCGCTTCCGCCGAGGTGCGCTGCACGTTCTGCTGCACATACAGCGCCGCGATCTTGTTGAGGATTTTTACGGCCTCGGGCGCGTCGGAGCTGGCCAGGGCCAGACGAATAATCCCCGACTCCTTGCCTTGCTCGGAGATATCCAGCGCATCCTGATAACCCTGGATGGTCACGATTCGAGGGTTGCGCACCACTTCGAAGCGCGTGCCGGGGTTCGCCGAGAGTTGTGCGATCAGCCCTTCAACGCCCTCTTCAACGAAGGCTTCGCCAGCCACGCCTTGCGCCAGCAGGTTGTCGTTATCATCGAACAACTGGAAACGCTGCTGTTCGCCGGCGATCAGCGTGAGCTTCTTGCCCAGCAACGCGTTCGGCAGCGTGAGCCGAGCGATCTCCACGCGTTCACCGCCCCAGGCGTAGCTGTTCAGGCCAAAACGCGGTGGCGCCACGCTGAACGCCGTCTCGCCGCGATAACGGCGAGCGAGAAAAGCGCCAATCAGCGGGAAGGTCTTGGGGGTGACATCGATATCCAGACGCAGATCGTCGACGGTTTTGCCAATCACGGCGCGGGATTTGATGATGCCGATTTCGGTCACCGACGGCGATTGCCCACCGAGCATGCTGTTGAGATCGGCGAAACCTAGCATGTCGTTCTTTTTCGGCTCGACCTGAACCAGCGCGTTCGCCAGGTACACGGGCGTGGCCAGCACCGCATAGGCAACGCCGGTGACCATAAAGGCGCCGGTCAGTGCGCCAATCAACCATTTCTGGTCAATCAGACTGCCGAATATGCCGAGCAGATCAATACTGTCTTGATCATTGCTTCGGGTGCCGATTACTGACGGTAACTGCATAAGTCTGTTCTTACCATTCATTGATCTGAAGAATATTCATCAACGCGCGAGACGTTGTGCCCAAGAGCTGACAGCATCTTCAATCAATGCATGGGCATGAATAAAAGCGGCCTTGCCTTGACGGTACGGATCTTGTATTTCGCGCTCGCTCTGCCACTTACCGAGCAAAAACACTTTGCCTCTCGCATGAGAGGCCATGTTCAATACTTGTTTTACATGCTCTTTTTCCATCACCAGAATAAGGTCTGATTCATTAACGATGTCCGAGGTCAGTTGCCGCGCCTTGAAACCCTCGGCGCAATGCCCGTGGTCTTCCAGCACCTGACGGGCCGAGGCCTCTATGGATTCGCCAACCCGCGCGGCGAGGCCGGCGGAGGAAACCGTGATTGATGAGGGGGCCAGCGCGTTACGCAGCATGAGCTCTGCTGTCGGACTTCGGCATATATTGCCCACGCAGACGACAAGGATCTTTCTGAACAAGGTGTACTTTCCTGTGTAATATCAAACTGCCAACATCTAGAGCGGTTTAAATGAACCCGCTAGATCTTCCCGCACTCAGAAATAGATTCGCCCTGTTAATACAGCGTATTAAGTACCACAGCCCTAAAAGCGCCCCAACCAGAATTACCGGACCAAAAATAACTGTGATTTTCAGATAATGAATTGCTGACAAAAAATAACACTCACGCACTTAGCGCTCTTGTTAGTTTCAAAACGAATGTCACGAGATCACTATTCGCCGTTGTCACTTCTCATTGGAGATCAGACATGAAATCCGCCCATCTCATACGATTCAGTGCCTCGGCGTTATTGGCGCTCAGTGCCGCCACTCACGTGCAGGCCAGTGATCTGTTTCCCAACCTTCCCGCCAGGACCATCGGTGTTCAGGTGAAGATCCAGAACTTTTCCGCCGACGACGCTGCACACATCAAAGCCGCAGGCTTCAGCTTTGTGCGTTTCGGTGTGTGGAGCGACAGTCTCAGCGCCAGGGCGTATCAGCAGCAGGTCAGCGATGCTTTTGCGGCGGCCGGTTCCGCTGGTTTGCCGGTCCTGTTGACCGTGCGCGCGATCAAACCGCTGACCGCGACGCCCGGCAACACCCGTCAACTGAAGGCCGCCGGCGATTCGTTTGCCAATGTGTTGGCGGGCCTGGAAAACGCCTACAGCGCGCAACTGGTCGCGACTGAAATCTGGAATGAACCGGACCTCGAAACCTACTGGCCGACGCGCCATTTCGACACAACATTTGTGCCGTTCATGAGCGCGGTGTGCAAATCCCTGCAAGGCAAACCCCAATCCACGCCACGGGTCGGTTACGGCTTCGCACGCGCGCCAACGGCGGGATCGGCTTCGACCGTTGCGCTAAACCGCATCGTCAGTGAGTACCCCAAATGCCTGAACGCCATTTCCTATCACCCCTACGGCATGACGGCGGCGCAGATCAGCAACGCGCAGGCCTTTATTCAACAGAACTTCCATTTGCCGGGCGTTATCAGTGAGTGGGGTATATCGGCACTCACCTCCAACGGTGGGAACGCCGGACAAGCCAGCAAAATCAGTGCGTTCATCACCGATGTAAAAAAGCTCAACATCCCGCTGACATCAATATACGAATGGAAGAACAGCGATTCGGGCAGCAACGATCGCGAGAAGAACTTCGGTTTTCTGACCTCGGGCGGTCAGCCGAAACCGGCGAAAACGGCCGCCGCAACGATCTTGAATGCTCAGTAGGCGTGGCGTAACCGATCTGTGCACAGGTCGGTTGCTTTGAACCTGTGGGCGGTTTCGCTATCGAACTCATCGATACCGCGCCCTACCTTTCAAACAATCGTTTTCAGGTTGTTGCCGCAGGGGCCGTCGATACACGCACCCGCCCTTGAGTGGCTGTCAGCGCTCGGGTAATGTCGTCAAACCCACAGGACAGAGCACACACATGACTTCCAAGCTGGAACAACTCAAACAAATCACCACCGTGGTTGCCGACACCGGCGACTTCGAAGCGATCGCCCGGGTTAAACCGGTCGATGCCACCACCAACCCATCCCTGCTGCTCAAAGCGGCAGCCATCCCCGCTTATGCCCAATTGCTGAATGCTTGCGTCAGCGACTGCAAGGGTGATGTCGGCCTGGCCAGCGACCGTTTCGGCGTCGCGGTGGGCCAGGAAATTCTCAAGGTTATCCCGGGCCGTATCTCCACCGAAGTGGATGCGCGCCTGTCGTTCGATCAGCAAGGTGTACTCAAGCGTGCGCATCGCTTGATCGAGTTGTATGACAAGGCTGGCATTGGCCGCGATCGCGTGCTGATCAAGATCGCCTCGACCTGGGAAGGTATCCGCGCTGCCGAGGTCCTCGAAAAGGAAGGCATCCAGACCAACCTGACGTTGCTGTTCTCCTTCGCTCAAGCGGCGGCATGTGCCGATGCCGGCGTGTTCCTGATCTCGCCGTTCGTAGGCCGCATCTACGACTGGTACAAGAAGGCCAACGGCAACGACTACACCGGCGCCGACGATCCGGGCGTGCAGTCCGTGACGCGCATCTACAACTACTACAAGGCCAATGACTACAAGACCGTGGTCATGGGTGCGAGCTTCCGCAACCTGAACCAGATTGAGCAACTGGCCGGTTGCGACCGTCTGACCATCAGCCCGGACCTGATCGACAAGCTGGCGGCGGACTCTGGCAAGCTTGAGCGCAAACTGGCGCCAGGCAATGCCGGTGAAGCACGTCTGAGCCTGAACGAAGCGCAATTTCGCTGGTTGTCCAACGAGGACGCGATGGCGACCGAAAAACTGGCCGAAGGTATTCGTCAGTTCGCTCGCGACCAGGAGAAGCTTGAGGCGCTGTTGCAAGCCAAACTGTGATTTGACTGAGTGAAATGCAAAAAGGGCGAACCCTAACAGGTTCGCCCTTTTTCATTGCACCAGCACTGGCAAATGTAACGTCAGATTTGACGCTTTCGCGAGCAAGCAAACTCCCGAAGGTCTTTTTTTGCTCGACACAGATCAAAATTGGGAGCGGGCTTGCTCGCGAAGGGGCCTGGCCAGGCAACCTGATTTCAGAGGATCAATGGCGTTCGAGGGCATTCACCAGGTCATGGAAAGCTTCACGGTTGGAATCGTTCAGCCCCATGAGGATCTTGTGCGCTTCAAGCACCTTGATCCGCACCACCTCTTCCGACTGGTCCTGATCAGGCAGATCGTCCAGGCACTCCGGGCATGGCACCGGGTGATTGACGATGTTGAACACCTGCTCGAAGCCCATCGATTGCAGCAGTCGGGTGATGTCATCGTGGGTGGTGACGACGGTCGGCAGCAGGCCGACCTTCTGCCGCGACAGGATCGACAGTTTGGCCAACAGCCCCAACGTGGTGCTGTCGATGCTGCGGGTTTCGGTCAAATCGATCACGATCGCGTTGAAGTTCAGCGCGGTGAAGATTTTCTCAATAGTCGCATCCAACGCCGAACACAGGGTCAGGCGAACGTCACCGACGAACTTCAGGACGAAGGTGCCGTCCTGCTCGGCGAACTGGATTCTACCGGTACTCATTGAAGGTTCCTGCTCAACACCAACAGGGCGATATCATCCGGCATCTCCCCTAGCGTGGCCAATCCAAACACTTGCCGCAGACCATCCAGGCTGCCGCCCGCTGACTTCACCCGCTCGGGCAAAGCCGCTTCTTTTTCTTTGAGCGTAGGTTCTGGCAAAAGGTCCAGAATACCGTCAGACATCAGCGTCAGGCTGAACGTCGGCGGCAGCTCAAGTACGTGATCTTCGTAGGCGGCTTCATTGAAAAGGCCTACCGGCAGACCACGCCCTTCGAGGTAACGAACACTGTCAGGCGTGTACAACACAGGCAAAGGCAGATGGCCGCCAATGCTATAGGTCAACAAACCGGTCTCCTCGTCGATGACTCCACCGACCATTGTGACGTGTTTGCCCAGCTTACAACTGATCAGCCCCCGGTTGATATGACCAAGAACCTGCGAAGGCTTGAATTCCGGCAACGTGCCGTTGCGCTTGGACTCGAACAGCAGACGCGTGGTCATGAACTTCAGCAGCACCGTCACAAACGCTGAAGAGGCGCCATGACCTGATACATCTGCCAGGTAAAACGCGACCCGGCGCTCGTCGACACGGAAATAGTCGACAAAATCACCGGACAGGTACAGCGACGGAATGATCTGATGAGCAAACCTGAGCTCGTCAATGCTCCACGGGCTTTCCGGCAGCATGTTCATCTGCACCTGGCGACCGGCGTTCTGGTCTTCCTGGAGCAGACTCAGGCTGGCCTCAAGCTCGCGATTGGCCTTTTCCAGCTTCTCGCGGTAGCGCTGATTTTCCAGCAGCAGACGCGCGCGATCCAGGGCCCGGCGCACGGAGTGCTCGAGCACGGCCAGATCTTCGAGAGGCTTGATCAGGTAATCCGCCGCACCGAGACGCAGGGCCTCGACAGCGTCGTTCATCACGCCGGCACCGGACACCACGATCACCGGTGTTTGCGGCGATAGCTCGGTGACCTGACGGATAAGTTCGAGACCACCCATCTGCGGCATGCGCAGATCGCAGATGACCAGGTCGGGCGTGTCTTGCTCGAATACCTGAAGACCCTGTTGGCCGTTACTGGCCTGCAGGACGCTGAAACCACTGTCTTCCAAATAGGCCGCGAGGCTCGCGCGCACTACTTCGTCATCATCGATTATCAGCAGCGTGGCACTGGTTTTTGGCATGTGGGCAAACGGCGCCAGAATTAGGTTGGCGTAGCGGGCGGGGCTACAGCCCTGCACTGACTACTGGATTCGCTTTCTAGCCTCTCTGCTGCATCGCTTTCGAGCGTTTGCTCTGCACGACGATTACACCAGAGGTGCCCTTCTAAGGCGCAGACGGTACTCCCATCCGCGGGGTGTTTCAAGCATGTGCCGATGGTCGCTTGACGACTTTACTTGTCAAATCACAGAGAGTTATAAGAACAGCTCAAACCGTAACCCAATGGAAGGACGAAGCCATGAGTCAAACCGGTCGGGACTACAGCGAAAAGCGCGATTTCATCCGTATGCGGGTCGATGCCGATGTCGTATTGATTCACGCAGGTGATCAGGTGTCAGCGGTATGCATCGACCTCTCCAGCAGCGGCATGCAGGTAGAGGCGCCTAGGCAATTTGCGGTCGGCGACCGATTGAGCGTGCGCATCGACTCCGAACATGCCGCGCTCAGCGGGCTTGAAGCCGAGACCGAAGTGGTCTGGGTCCGGGCACAGGATGGCGGCGGCCAAAAGCTCGGTTTGACTATTCTGCAGATGAAATAAGCGCAAACAAAAAAAGGCGGCCCACAGGCCGCCCTCTTCATTTTATCGGTCGAGATTAAAAATCGTCGACGACCTTACCATCCTTCACCTTGAACTCGCGGTTCTGCAGGTAAGCGTTGCGAATGAAGGTGTACTTGTCGCCGCTGATCAGCTTCTCGCTCGACAGCAGGCTGGCACGGGTGTCGACGATGTTCAGGCCGAACACTGAATTACGCACCGGCACATCGTTGATGTAAGGGTAAGGACCGGTATAGCCGTCGACGTATTTAGCAGGCGCGTCACGCAGTGTGCTTGGGCCGAGCAGCGGCAGCATCACGTACGGGCCACTGCCAACCCCCCAGTAGCCGAGCGTCTGGCCAAAATCTTCGTCGCTGCGGTTCAGCCCCATCTTGGTCCCGACATCGAAGAAGCCGAGCAACCCGAACGTGGTGTTGAAGATCAGGCGCGCAGTATCAACGCCCGCCGCTGCCGGTTTGCCCTGCAGAATGTTGTTCGCCAGGTTGGTCACGTCACCCACGTTGCGGAACATGTTGTGGATGCCATCTTCCAGAAATTGCGGCGTCACGAACTCATACCCCTGCGCCAGAGGCTTCAGCGCGTAAGTATCGACGAAGTCGTTGAACTGGAAAATTGGACGGTTGACGCTTTCCCAAGGGTCTTCTTCCGTTGCAGCCTGAGTGGCGAACGGAGCCAGCAGCAGGCCGGCATATACACAAAGCTGAGCGAGCGGGTTGCTCCAGCGCATAGAAAAACTCCTTGGATTTATACTGGCGCGGGCTTCAAGGCCTAGGCGTTAAGAGCGCTAGTATAAGCGCAAAAGGTCTTTTGGGCAGTCTGCGAATGAAGCGACCTGTAGGACGATTCCTGCAACGGCTTTAACGCAGCTGTCATCCAACTGTCATCGGCAGGTCCTAGCCTTAGCGCTATTTCAGGGACGTTGCCATGTCACATGCCGAAACTTTGCCCCTCAGCGCGCCCGGCCTGACCGCCGTGCTGTTCGGCCTCAGCGGATGTCTGGTGGATTTCGGTGCCCGTGCCCGCCGACAGGCGGCCATCCTGCCAGAGCACGCCGAGGCCACCCCTGGAGCAATCGATAGCCTGCACAGCTTGCAGCGCCAGCAGATACCATGCGCGTGGCTGGATGAGCTGTCCCCTGCCCTGGCGCAATCGCTGTCAGCCGCCTTACCGAACTGGATCAAACCCGCGCAACATTCAGCAACAATCAATCCATGGCCGGCGCCCAACGCTTGCTGGCAAGCGCTCATGGATTTGAATGTCCACAGTCTGGACGGATGCGTACTGGTCAGCGGCGAGCCACGACTGTTGCAAGCCGGCCTGAATGCCGGGTTATGGACAATCGGTCTCGCCTCCTGCGGCTCGTTGTGCGGCCTGGCGCCGGGGGAGTGGCAAGCCTTGAGCCAAAAAGAACGGGAGCAGTTGCGCGGCAAGGCGACCATGCAGTTATTCGGACTCGGCGTGCACTCGGTGATCGATCATTTGGGTGAGCTCCAAACCTGTCTGGCGGACATCAGCCTGCGTCGCCTCAAAGGCGAAAAGCCCTGATCGGGATCATGCAGGCTGGCCGAGAGTGGATTAATCTAAAGGCCAGCCATAGACCTTTGGCGCGCGGCCGCGGTCTATGCCAATGCCTCTCGATAAAAGGAAACCACCATGCCCGCCCGCGAACTGCAAGAACAACTCAATACCCTGCGCGAGCAACTGGAGCAGAATCCACCGCTGTCTGAAGATGAGCGCGCTAACCTGCACGACCTGATGCAACAGATCGAAGCGGAACTTGAACTCGAAACCAAAACCCAGGATTCCAACATCGCCGACGGCGTGACCCTGGCGGTTGAACGCTTTGAACTCAAACACCCCGGGATCGCTGGCACGCTGCGCAACATCGTTAATGCGTTGGGCAGCATGGGGATCTGACGCCCTAAACGCAAAAAGCCCTGCCAGCAATGGCAGGGCTTTTTCGTTTTCGCGATTTGAAATGCAGCCTGTTACCAAACGGGATGCTTACTGACGCACCAGTCGATGGTTCGGCAGTTGCACACTCTCAGTGCTGCGATATGGGTTGATATCCAGCCCACCGCGACGCACGTACCGCGCAAATACCGTCAATTTCTCCGGCTTCAGCAACCGCTGCAGATCGAGGAAGATCCGCTCCACGCATTGCTCATGGAAATCCGAGTGCTGGCGGAAGCTGACGATGTATTCCAGCAGACTGGCATGATCCAGCGCCGAGCCACGGTACTCCACCACCACACTGCCCCAGTCTGGCTGACTGGTCACCGGGCAGTTGGATTTGAGCAGATGACTGTGCACGCTCTCTTCGACCATCCGCGATTCATCGCACCGCAACAACTCCGGCCGCGGATGCTCGTAGTTGCTGACGCTGATATCCAGATCGTCGATGCACGCACCCGGCAGCGCGACGACGCCTTCGGTTTCTACGTCTTTGAGGCTGCGAACCCGCACGCCCACCGGTTTGCCGGCAGCAGCGGACAGATCTTTGGCCAGCGTTGCTTCAAGCGTGGCCACATCAGCGAACGGCGTCTGGTTCAGCGAGTTCAGGTACAGCTTGAACGACTTGGACTCGATGATGTTTGGCGAATCCGCCGGGATACTGAACTCGCCGATCGCGACCACAGGCTTGCCCGAGGGCAGCAGCCACGACAATTCGAAGCAATTCCAGAAATCCACACCTTTATAAGGCAGGGTATCGGCGGTCAGGCCCAGTTCGGCCCATTTCGCGGTGCGCGGAATCGGGAACAGCAACGACGGCGTGTAAGTGGCGATGTATTCGCTGGATTTACCCAGCGGCGAGTGTTCGGCTGCGGGATGCATGGCGGAAACCTGACTGAAGAATCAGCGGATTCTAACAGCCTTTGCTTGCACCTTTGAGTGCTTACTGACTGACAGTCAGTTTGCCGACCATCCCCGCCTGATAATGGCCGGGGATATTGCAGGCAAATTCCAGGTTGGTGGCTTTACTGAAAGTCCAGGTCAACTCAGCGGTTTTGCCCGGCTCGACCAACACACTGTTCGGGTCATCATGCTTCATGCCATGGCTCATCGCACCGTGATCCATGCCCGCCATGTCGTGGGACATTTCTTTCATGCCGGTAGGCGTGAGCATGCCGCTTTGTTGCATCTGCAACATTTCCTGCTGGTGCTTGGCATGCATCGCCGCGTCGCCCAGGTTGAATTCGTGCAGCAACTGGCCTTTATTCACCAGCACAAAGCGAACGGTCTCACCGGCCTTGACCTGGATCGTCTTCGGGTCGAACGACAGGTCAGCCATCACCACTTCGATGCTGCGCGTGGCTTTGGCGGCAGGCGCGGGTTCGCCGAAGGCATAGGCGTGTGCCGGCGCGGCCCACACTGGCGAGCTCAACGTCAACAGACACGCGGTCAAAGCGGGTTTGCGCAAAAACATGGTCGTACTCCAACAAGAGAGGGTTCAGCCTGTGGGAAACTTTAGCCGGCCTGCGCTGGCATCTACCTGACAGGCAGATTACAACTTTGTCAGGTTCGCGCTTACCGAGATGCCCCACGGTATAAAGCTTTCGTTCCTACACACCGAATCAACCCGAGTCGCCCATGAAACTGTTGATCGTCGAAGACCAAGCAAAAACCGGCCAATACCTGCGCCAGGGCCTGACCGAGGCGGGATTCAATACCCAACTGGTGGCCGACGGCGACAGCGGCCAGCAACTGGCCTTGAGCGGCGACTATGCGTTGCTGATCCTCGATGTCATGCTCCCGGGGCGCAACGGCTGGCAAATCCTGCAAGCGGTGCGCAGTGCGGGTCTCGACACCCCGGTGCTTTTTCTGACGGCCAAAGACGCCGTGGAAGACAGGGTTCACGGTCTCGAACTGGGTGCCGACGATTACCTGGTCAAGCCTTTCGCCTTTTCCGAGTTGCTGGCCAGAGTGCGCAGCCTGTTGCGTCGCGGCAGCGCCACCGCACAGGAGACCAGCCTGCAATTGGCGGATCTGCGCCTGGACCTGATCCGCCGCCGGGTCGAGCGTAGCGGCCAACGCATTGACCTGACTGCCAAGGAATTCGCCCTGTTGGAAATGCTCCTGCGCCGCCAGGGCGAAGTGCTGCCAAAATCGCTGATCGCCTCGCAGGTCTGGGACATGAATTTCGACAGCGACACCAATGTCATCGAAGTCGCGATTCGCCGCTTGCGCCTGAAGATCGACGACGAGTTCCCCAATAAACTGATCCACACCGTGCGCGGCATGGGCTACGTGCTTGAAGATCGATCAGCCTGATGCGCCGGTTGTCTTTGAGCTCGCGACTGGCCTTGCTGTTTGCTGCTTGTACCGCCGTGGTGTCGCTGTGTGCCGGGGTCCTGTTCAACCACGCCAGCGAGGCGCACTTCGTCGAACTCGATCAGCAATTGCTGGACGGCAAGCTCATCGGCCTGCGCCGCGCCCTGCAGGATGTTCAACCCGGCCAACGCGAAGCGCGCCTGACCGATGAACTGAGCCGTCAGGCTGATCTGTCGCTGCGCATCAATGGCAGTGACGGCCAGCACTGGTACGACAGCTCGACACAGATCCCCAAGCAATTACCGTCACACCTGGGCCTGTCGACGATCCGCAATGATGGCACTGACTACCGCGTACTCAACGCCCCACTCTACCCGGACAACACCGATTCACCGCAACTGACCTTGTTGCTGGACATCACTCATCACCAGCACTTCCTGCAACGCATGCAGCATTTGATCTGGCTGACCGTCGGCCTCTCGGCGCTGGCCACTGCGCTACTGGGCGCCTGGGCCGCACGCAGCGGCTTGCGGCCACTGCGGCAGATGAGTGCGGTGGCCCGTGGGATATCGGCGCAATCGCTCAATGCCCGACTGCCGGAAGCGCAAATGCCGCCAGAGCTTGCGGAAATGGCCCACAGCTTCAACGCCATGCTCGCACGTCTCGACGACTCTTTTCAGCGCCTCTCGGCGTTTTCTGCCGACATTGCCCATGAACTGCGCACGCCGCTTTCCAACCTGCTGACCCACACCCAGGTCACCCTCACCCGCCCACGGCCGATCGAGGATTATCGCGAAGCGCTGCACAGCAACCTCGAAGAACTGCAATGGATGGCGCAACTGGTCAACGACATGCTGTACCTGGCCAAGGCTGACCACGGCTTGCTGATGCCCAAGCGTCAACCGTTGGAACTGGCGGAAGAAGCGGATGCGTTGTTGGAGTTTTTTGCGCCGCTGGCAGAAGACGCCGGGGTGCAATTGAGCCGCGAAGGGAATGCGCGAATCGAGGGTGACCGCAGCATGTTGCGCCGGGCGCTGTCGAATCTGCTGGATAACGCGCTGCGGTTTACGCCGGCCCAAGGCCATGTACGTCTGACCATACTGGATAAGACGAATGTTGTGCGCGTGTCCGTCGAGAACAGTGGTGAAGGGGTTTCGGCTGAGCTGTTGCCACGCTTGTTCGACCGGTTTTATCGGGCGGATCCGGCGCGGCAGGAAGGTAGCAGTGAACATGCGGGGCTGGGGCTGGCGATTACTCAATCGATTGTCCGGGCGCATGGCGGGCAGATTCATTGCGAATCGGATCAGGGCTGGACGCGGTTTGTGATTGAGTTGCCCAAAAAAGACTGAGATTCATCGTTCCGGCCCCTTCGCGAGCAAGCCCGCACACACTGGATCTGCGTCGTACACAAATCCTCTGTGGAGGCGGGCTTGCTGGCGAAAGCGATATAACAGCTTACGAATATCTCAGCGCATGAGCCGGCTCGATCTTCGCTGCCCGCCACGCCGGATACACCGTCGCCAGGAAGCTCAGGATGAACCCGGCGGAACAGATCAACAGCACATCCCCCGCCTGCAATTGCGACGGCAGATTGCTGACGAAATACACATCGGAACTGAAGATGTGCTGCCCAGTCACCCGCTCGACCCAGCCGACCATCTCACTGACGTTCAGCGCCGCGATAACGCCCAGCACGCCACCCATCAGGGTGCCGACAATCCCGATCACCGTGCCCTGCACCATGAAGATTGCCATGATCTGCCGGGGCGTAGCGCCGATGGTACGCAGGATCGCGATGTCCGCGCCCTTGTCGTTCACCACCATGATCAGGGTTGCGATGATGTTGAACGCCGCCACCGCGACGATCATCAGCAACAGCAGACCGATCATGGTTTTTTCCATTTTCATGGCACTGAACAGACTGCCTTGAGTGTGGGTCCAGTCGTCAGCCTTGAAATCGGCGCCCAGACCGGCGGCGATGTCCGCAGAGACCTTCGGCGCCGCGTACAAGTCTTTGACCGCCAGACGCACGCTCTGCACCTGATTCGGCTGCCAATGCTGCATGGTCGCCGCATCGGCGACATGGATCAGCCCCATGGAACCGTCCAGTTCAGCGCCAACCTTGAACACGCCAACCACGTTCAGGCGCTGCATACGCGGAGTGATCCCCCCCGGTGCGGTGCTGACTTCCGGCACGATCAGGGTGATCTTGTCGCCGACATTCAAACGGAAACGGCGGGCGGTGATTTCGCCGATCACCACGCCAAACTCACCGGGTTTCAAGGCATCGAGGCGGCCCTGGACGATGTGCTGGGCAACAATCGACACCTTGCCTTCCTGAGCAGGATCGACGCCGCTGATCTGGATCGGCTGCATCAAGCCCTTGTAGGAGAGCATGCCTTCCATTTCCGTGAACGGCACGGCGGCGGTCACTTCAGGATTTTTCATCGCGGCGGCGGCTACGGGCTGCCAGTCGTCAATCGGCTTGACGCCAACGATGGTCGCGTGAGGCACCATACCGAGGATGCGCGAGCTCATTTCACGCTGGAAGCCGTTCATCACCGACAGCACAACAATCATCGCCAGCACGCCGAGGGCGAGGCCGATCATCGAGGTCATCGAAATGAACGAAACAAAGCGATTGCGGCGCTTGGCTCGGGTATAGCGTGCGCCGATAAAGATCGATAACGGTCTGAACATTCGCTGGGGCACCGTATAAAAATAAAAGACCCGACGCCTTTCAGACGTCGGGTTTGGGCCCAATCAGATGGGCGTCAGGCAACCTTCCTGCAAATGCAGGACGCGATCCATCTGGCGAGCCAGGTTCATGTCGTGAGTCACCACCAGAAACGCCGTGCGCATCGAAGTGCTGAGCTCCAGCATCAAATCCTGAATGCCTTGGGCGGTATGGGAATCGAGGTTGCCGGTCGGCTCATCGAGCATCACCAGGCCGGGATTGTTGACCAGGGCGCGGGCGATGGCGACACGCTGACGTTCACCACCGGACAGTTCGGCCGGCTTGTGCTCAAGACGATGACCCAACCCTACCCTCTCCAGCAACGCCGTGGCGCGCTGACGTGCTTGCGGGATCGGCGTCTTGCCGATCAACAGCGGCATGCAGACGTTTTCCAGTGCGGTGAATTCCGGCAGCAGGTGGTGAAACTGGTATACGAAACCCAGCGCACGGTTACGCAGCAGGCCGCGCTTCTTCTCGCTCAGCGCCGAGAGTTCTTCGCCATCGAGCCAGACGCTGCCCTGGGTCGGCGTGTCGAGGCCACCCAACAGGTTGAGCAAGGTACTTTTGCCCGAACCCGAGGTGCCGACGATTGCGACACGCTCGCCCGGGTGCAACTCCAGTTGCAGACCGGCCAGCACTTCTACCGACTCCGGACCTTCCTCGTAGGATTTGCCCAGGTTGCGGCAGCTCAAGATTGCTTGTTCACTCATGCCCGACTCACTCATAACGTAGCGCCTCCGCCGGCTGGGTGCGCGCGGCACGCCAGGCTGGATACAGGGTGGCGAGGAAACTCAGGACCAACGCAGCGGCGCAGACCATGACCACATCCTGGCTCTGCACCTGCGACGGAAGATAATCAATGAAATACACGTCAGCATTAAGGAATTTGTGGCCGATCAGGCCTTCAATGGCCGAAATCGCAGCACTGACGTTAAGCGCGGCCAGGATTCCGACCACCGCGCCAATGGCGGTGCCGACCACGCCGATCACCGTGCCTTGCACCATGAACGTGCGCATGATGGTGCCCGGTGTCGCACCGAGAGTACGCAGAATGGCGATGTCGCCCTTCTTGTCGTTCACCACCATCACCAGCGTGGAAATGATGTTGAACGCCGCAACAGCGACGATCAGCAGCAACAGCAGCCCGATCATGGCCTTTTCCATACGGATCGCCTGATACAGATTGCCGTGGGTGCGCGTCCAGTCGCGAGCGTAGTAATGGTCTTCGCCAAGTTGCTGGGCGATGCTCCATGCCACGCGCGGCGCCTGGAACAGGTCGTCGAACTTCAGACGGATACCCTGCACCTGATCAGGTTTCCAGCGACGCATTTTCGCCAGATCCTGCAGGTTGGTGACGCCCAGAAAGCCGTCCAGTTCACCGGCGCCGACATGGAAAATGCCCACCACGGTGAAGCGCTTCATGCGCGGGAACATCCCGGCCGGGGTCACGCTGACCTCCGGCGCAACAAAGGTGACCTTGTCACCGAGGCCCACACCAAGCTTGGTCGCGGCCTTGTCGCCGATAACGATGCCAAAGCTGCCCGGCGTCAGGTCGTCGAGTTTGCCCTGCTTCATGAAGTTGTCGATGATCGACACGTTGCGCTCAAGCGCAGGGTCGATGGCATTGAGCAACACCTTGGAGACTTGACCGTTGTTGGTCAGCAGGCCCTGCATCTGGGTAAACGGCGCAACCGCCGCCACCTGCGGGTTCTGCTTGACCTGGGCGGCCAGGCTTTGCCAATCGTTGATCGGCTCGGTGGATTCGATGGTCGCGTGGGGCACCATGCCCAGCACGCGGGTGCGCATCTCATGATCGAAGCCGTTCATCACCGAGAGCACGACGATCATCACGACCACGCCAAGGGCGAGCCCGATCATCGAGGTCAGGGAAATGAATGACACAAAATGATTGCGACGCTTTGCACGGGTATAACGCGTGCCGATAAATACGAAGAGAGGTCTGTACATGTCGGGGCTT